>JALYTU010000508.1 GCA_030854125.1 Actinomycetota bacterium
GATCGCGCACGAGGCGACCACCATGCTCAGGATCGGGCTTTGAGGCCAGCCCCGCGTCGGTCAGGCGGGCCGTGACGCGCTGCAGCTCGTCCTCGCCGGGCAGCAGGATCTCGTAGGAGCGCAGGCCAAGCGATCCCGTCGCCGGCGCCGGGGAGCCGCCGCTGTGCCAGGTGTTCAGACCGAGGTGGTGGTGATAGCCCCCGGCCGAGACGAAGAGCGCGCCCGGGTAGCCACGGACGGTGACGTCGAAGCCGAGCAGCTCGGAGTAGAAGCGCTCGATCTCGGCGAGCTCGGAGACCTGCAGGTGGACGTGGCCGATCATCGTCTGCGCCGGGGCGTGCGGCTGTGGCCCGTTCGCCGTCTGAAGCTCGTCGGCCAGCCCACGCAGGTCCAGCGCCAGGGTGGCCATCTCGGGACCGATCTCGCCTTGCGTCCACTCCTCGCGGGGCCGGTCACGGTAGAGCTCGATCCCGTTGCCGTCGGGGTCAGACAAGTACAGGGCCTCGCTGACCAGGTGATCGGAGGCACCCTCCAGAGGCCAGCCCGACCCGGCGAGCCGGCGCAGCGCATGGGCGAGATCCAGCCGGGACGGAAGCAATACGGCGAGATGGAACAATCCGGTCGCCCGGGGGTCTCGCAGCACCCCGGAGCGGTCCTCGCGCAACTCGACCAGCGCCCGGCCGTCGCCGACCCCGAGGGCAAGATCGCCGTCGCCCACCGGACGGCCACGCAAGCCCAGCGACTCCTCGTAGAAGGCACGCGACCGGGCGAGGTCAGGGACCGTCAGCCGTACGGTGCCCATGCGAGTGTCAGCGGCGATCCGGTCCGGAGCGCTGGGGGAGGTGCTCATCGTCGGTCAGCTCCGGTGTCGCGTGAAGCGGATCAGGAGACGGTGCACTGCCCGCCGGCCTCGGCGCCGGGCAGGCGGCCGAGAAGTTCGGCCAGTGCCGCCACCTCGGCGGGGGAGAAGTGCTCGAAGAAGAGGCGCTGGATGCTGCGCACGTGCGAGCACCCGGCGCTGCGCAGCGTGTCGTGCCCCGCATCGGTCAGCCGGGCGTACGAGACGCGCGCGTCATTGGGGCAGGCGACCCGCTGCACGCAGCCGGCGGCGACGAGCCCATCCACGAGCCGGGTGATCCCCGATCGGGTGAGCCGTGTGCGCTCGGCCAGGGCCGACATCGCCAGGCGACGCTCGGGGGCCTGCGCGAGGTAGAGCATGACTTCATAGTCACGCGAGGTGATGCCGTGCTCGCTGACGAGCTCGGCATCCAGCACGCGGACGATCGAGGCGTGGCTCTGCAAGTAGCTGCGCCACGCTTCGAGTGCGGCGCCCTCGAGACGCTCTTCGATCAGGGTTTCCACCCCTGAGATGCTAGTTGACAGATCAACGGTGCGGGGGACGCTCGCCCCGGGAACGGGACAAGGACCTGGGCGCAATCCACGAGAGATACTTGCGCACGCAACCAATGGGTGATAAGCTTGCTGGAGCAAGTATCTGAACCGGCCGCTCACCGGCCGCACATCACCACCAGAACGGAGCACCATGAGCACTTCCACCAGCACTCTCGTCCCGACCGGCACCTGGACGGTTGATCCGGCCCATTCGAAGGTCGGCTTTGCGGTCAAGCACATGGGCATCGCCACCGTGCGCGGGGAGTTCACCGAGTTTGAGGGCACCCTCGAGGTAGCCGACGACCTTTCCTCGGCCACGGCCCACGGCACCGTCAAGGTCGACTCCGTGGACACCAACGAGGCCCAGCGCGACGCGCACCTGAAGTCCCCTGACTTCTTTCACGGTGAGGAGCATCCCGAGCTCACCTTCACCTCGACGGCGATCAAGCCCGTCGACGACGAAACCTTCACGGTGACCGGCGACCTCACGATCCACGGCGTCACCAATCCGATCACGCTGAACGCCGTGGTCCAGGGCACCGATACCGACCCCTGGGGGCACGAGCGCGTCGGCCTGGAGATCAGCGGCCAGCTCTCGCGCGATGACTACGACATGAAGTTCAACCAGGCGCTGGGCAGCGGCAACATGCTCGTTTCCGACAAGGTCAAGCTCACGCTCGACATCTCAGCCGTCAAGCAGTCCTAACCGGCTCGGTGCGCCGGCGGTCCCCTGGGCCGCCGGCCGCCGTTCCCCTGGATTAGGAGGGACAACACGATGAACCCGATCGACGGTATCCACCACATCACCCTGATCACCGGGGATGCGCCGGCCAACGTGGACTTCTACGTCCGCGTGCTCGGGCTGCGCCTAGTCAAGCGGACCGTCAACCAGGACGACCCGGGCGTCTACCACCTCTACTACGCCGACGAGCACGGCTCGCCCGGCGCCGACATCACCTTCTTCGAGTACCCGGGCGCCGCCCCCGGGCGGGCCGGTGCGGGGATGATCTCCGCGATCGTGCACCGCGTCGGGTCCGAGGCGGCACTGGACTTCTGGGCCGAGCGGCTGGCCGGCGAGGGCGTGGAGACCGACCGCCACGAGGGTCGTCTGGGCTTTGCCGACCCCGAGGGAATGCGCCACGAGCTCGGCGTGTTCGATCGCCCTGATCGGCGGCTCACCGCCCGCTCGCGCCAGCTGCCCGAGCGGTTCGCGCTACAGGGTTTCGAAGGCGTGCGCGCCGCGGCCTCGGATCCCGCTCAGAGCGAGATACTGCTGCAATCCGTGCTCGGTTTCGCCGGGCTGCCCGATCATCTCTGGGAGGCGCGCGGCGCCCGGCGTGGTGGCCGGATTCAGTTCGAGACCGCCACCGAGCCGGGCGTCCCCGGCGCTGGCACCGTGCATCACATCGCCTGGTCGGTTCCCCGCGACGAGATGGAGGGGTGGCGCGCGCGGATCATCGAGGCGGGCGGACGGCCCACGCCGGTGATCGACCGCTTCTACTTCCAATCGGTCTACTTCCGCGAGCCGAGCGGGATCCTCTACGAGCTCGCCACGCTGGACGGGGCCGGATTCGACGTCGACGAACCGGCCGAGACGATGGGCGAGCACCTCGCACTGCCTCCCGAGTTCGAGGCCATGCGCGCGCGCATCGAGCCGGCTCTCACCGCGCTGCCCGACATCCGCCAATGGCGCCCCGAGGCCGCGCCGGCGTCGGGGTATGAGCGCGACAGATGACGGCCGCGACCGGCGATCTGAGCTTTGAGCACGTCTACGAGGCTGGCACCGGGCCGTGGACGCTGCTGCTGTTGCATGGC
>JALYTU010000509.1 GCA_030854125.1 Actinomycetota bacterium
CCATCTGGAGCCGCCGGCTCCGGAGCTCAATGCCTGGTCAGGTGAGCGATGGTGCCCTGGCGCTGGGCAGTCTGCGCGTTTCCGTCCGGTTGTATGAGCATAATCTTCTGGACAACGATGGAGAGGGGTGGGATGGCTAGAAGACCACCGGACAGCAAGGCGCGGGAGTTGGCGCGCTCAAGGACGCTGAACCCGCACCCGGAGGCGGTGATCGACGACGGGTTCGCGTCCTCGGGGTTCTTCGATGCGCGCGATGTGGTGCAGGTGAAGTACGAGATGGTGCGCCGGGTCGAGGCCGACGGCGCGACGGTCAGCGCTGCGGCGGACGCGTTCGGGTTCTCCCGCCAGTCGTATTACACGGCGGCGGCTGCGTTGGCCGATGGTGGGCTCGCGGGGTTGGTCCCGGCCAAGCCGGGGCCGCGCGCGGCGCACAAGCTGACCGGCGAGGTGCTCGACCACTTGGCGGGGCTGCGCGAGGCCGATCCCGGGCTGCGGCCGGCGGAGCTGGCCGCGGCGGTCGCTTCGCGGTTCGGGGTGAGCGTGCATCCGCGCTCGGTGGAGAGAGCGCTCGGCCGCCGGGAGGCCGACGCTCGGAGCACGAAAAGTGGCTGACCGGGCGCCTGGCGAGCGCGGTGGTGATCCCGTCGCGGTGCGTTCTGGCTATGAGCGGCTGCGCGAGGCGGTCCTGTCCGGGCACCCGGATGGGTGGCGGCTCGGGCACGGGGTGCTCGTCACCCGCGGGACGGTTGCTTGGATCGCCGCGGTCACCGACGTTGCCGCGATAGCGCCGGCACGGACCGAGGTGGCCGAACCCGTGCCGGTCTCGTCCGCGGCTTCGCTGCCTGCCACCGGCGAGATCGTCGCTGTGCTCGCGCAGATGGCGTTCGCGCTCGCCGCATGAACCGTCCCCGCCCAGTCTGCCCCGAATCTCGAAGGGAGCCGTGATGAGTGACACTCAGATGAAGGTGACCGCTGAGCATCTGCGCCGCGACGCGTACCTGTATGTCCGCCAGTCGAGTCTGCATCAGGTTGCCAACAACACCGAGTCAGGCCGCCGGCAGTACGACCTGCGCGGCCGGGCGGTCGCGCTCGGCTGGCCCGCCGAGCGGGTCGTGGTGATCGACGTCGACCAGGGCCAGTCCGGCTCCTCAGCCACCGACCGCGCCGGGTTCCAGCGGCTCGTCGCCGACGTGTCGCTGCAGAAGGCCGGGATCGTGCTCGGCCTGGAGTGCTCACGGCTGGCTCGCAACAACGCCGACTGGCACCGGCTGCTGGAACTGTGCGCGCTATCGGGCACGCTGATCTGCGACGAGGACGGACTCTATGACCCCGCCACGATCAACGACCGCCTCCTGCTCGGCCTCAAGGGCACGATCAGCGAGGCGGAGCTGCACTTCATCCGCGCCAGGTTGCAGGGCGGGATCCTCGCCAAGGCCAGGCGCGGCGAGCTCACCGTGCGCCTCCCGGTCGGGCTGGTCTATGACCCGCTCGGCAACGTCGTGCTGGACCCCGACGCCGGCGTGCGCCAAGCAGTCGAGCACCTGTTCCAGACGTTCCAGGCGACCGGCTCAGCGTCAGCGGTCGTCAAAGCGTTCGCAGCCGAGCGCCTCACGTTCCCCGGCCGGCACTGCACCGGCGGTCCGCACGCCGGCGAGCTGTACTGGAAGCCGCTGCGCCACGACCACGCCCTGTTCGTGCTGCACAACCCGCGCTACGCCGGCGCGTACTTCTACGGCCGACGCCGCCAGGTCACTGACATCAACGGCCACAGCCGCACCGTCCACAAGCCGCGCGATCAGTGGACCGTGCTGATCCCCGACGCGCACCCCGGATACGTCACCTTCGAGCAATACGAGCAAAACCAGGTGACACTCGCCGCCAACGCCGCGTTCCGTGGGCAGGAGCGCCGTGCCGGTCCACCCCGCGAGGGACCGGCCCTGTTGCAAGGCGTCGCGATCTGCGGCACCTGCGGCAAACGGATGGCCGCTGCATACCACGCCCGCTGCGACGGGACGCTGCTGCCCGACTACGTCTGCCGGCGCGAAGGGATCGCGACCGGCACCCCACCGTGCCAGACGATCTGCGGCACCGCGATCGACAAGGCGGTCGCCGCGCTCGTGCTCGAAAAGCTCACGCCGCTCGCGATCGAGACCGCGCTGCAAGTCTCGGCCGAGCTCGCCCAACACGCCTCAGACGCCGACCAGATCCGCGCCATCGGCGTGCAACGCGCCGAATACGCCGCCGATGCCGCCCGCCGCCGCTACCTCGCGGTCGACCCCGCCAACCGGCTCGTCGCCGACGCGCTGGAGGCCGACTGGAACCATAAGCTGCGCGAGGTCAACGACGCCCGAGACGAGTACGAGCGCGCGAGCGAGACCGGCGCCAGCACCCTCAGCGACGATCAGCAGGCGCGCATTCGCGCACTCGCGTGCGACCTCCCCGCCCTGTTCAACAACTCCGCCACCCCCGCCCGCGAACGCAAACGCCTGATCCGCCTGCTGATCACCGACGTCACCCTGATCAAGACAGGCGAGCACATCACCGCGCACGTCCGGCTCTCAGGCGGGGCGCTGCACACGCTGACCGTCCCCCGGCCACTCCGCGCCTGGGAGGCGCACACCACGCCAGCGAGCACGATCACACTGATCGACGAACTGCTCAACGACCACACCTACGACGAGGCTGTCAAGGTCCTCAACGAGCGCGGACTGACCGGCGGCTGGGGCAAGCCATTCACCGTTGTCTCACTCACCCAGCTCTGCCGCAACCGCAACATCCCCGACCTACGCCAACGACTACGCGACCAAGGCATGCTGACGATCGAGCAGATCGCCGAACAGTTCAGCGTGACCACCGCCACGATCAAGCGATGGGAGCGCCAAAGGCACATCACCGGCCGGCGGATCGACGGACGACGCGCCCACTACTACCACCCCGGCCAGAACCGCCCCCCGGACGGCCGCCGCCGCCAACCCCAACCAGCCATCCCCGCCACCAATCATCATCAACCCGGCCTCGTCGCCGAGGACAAGACCACCACAAACTCACCAGGAGGTGCAGTGTGAAGCACACTCGTTGGAGAGCTCGTGCTGGATCGCGGCGAGGATCCCGTCGCGCTGCTCGTTGATTGTGCGTGCGAGCTTCACGAACGACGGCAGTCGACACCGTCGGGCCCACGCGAGCCAGCCGTCCAGGAGCTTG
>JALYTU010000510.1 GCA_030854125.1 Actinomycetota bacterium
GCTGGTCAGCGTGATGGTGCTGATCACCGACGTGCTCTTCGCCGGCGCGGTGGTGATTATCGTCCCGGTTCTCTCGGCCGGACTGCTGATCGGCCTCTGGGCGCTGCTTCCTCTCCGCGAACGGGCCTGAGCGAACGGTCAGCCCGAGATCTGAGGTCTGCCGGCGTCGGCTGCGACTCATCGGTATAGGCTCGAGCAAACCCCGACCGAGGAGCAGATATGGTCAAGCTCGTCGTTGCCTACGGCCCGCCCGATGATCGGGCCGCGTTTGATGCGCACTACGCGCAGACCCACGAGCCGCTCGCGCGAAAGATCCCCAACCTTCGGCAGTTCGAGGCCGGCAAGGTGCTCGGGACCCCCGATGGCAGCGCTGCTCCGTATTACCTCATCGCCCAGCTCTCCTTTGACGACGCCGAGGCGCTCCAGACCGCGATGGGCACTGAGGAGGGCCAGGCGGCGGCTGCCGACGTCGCCACGTTCGCCAGCGGCGGCGCGACGATGATGGTTCTCGAAGGCTGAGGCCCGGCGCTCAGAGCGCCGGCGACACGCTCAAACCGCCGGGGGGAGTTCCACGCGCGTGAGTTCGGCGACCGGGAGATCGCCCGGCGCCAGCGATGCCGCACACGCCTCGTACTCCTCGGGTCCGAGCCGGCGGAAGGCGTTGCGGACCAGCCCGAGGTAGTTGGCGTCGATCACCGCGCGACCGCGCGCGTGCCCCTCGGCCAGCCGGCGGCGCGCCGCCGCGCTTCCGGCGTAGATCCAGACCCGCACGCCGTCGACCCCGAGGCGATCGGACACGTCCACCCGTTCGTAGTTACGCTCGCGCGCGTCGAGCTCGGCCAGACGCCCGTCATCAACCGGGATGCAGACCCCGTTAACACTCGCCTGCGCCCGCTCGCGGAGGTCGAGATAGGCCACATAGACCTCCGGACGCCGGCCGCGATCGTCGGTGTAGTACTTGTACCCCGGCAGGTGACGGCGGTTGTCCATTGCCACTCCCCATGTCCGCTGAAAACCCGGGAGGTCGGCCACGAAGCCGTCCGAGGCATACCGCCGGCCGGAAACGAGGCCGGCCACGATCGCGAGCGATCCGTAGCCGAACACGAACGTCCCACGCGGCAAATCACCATCCTGCCGCAAGCGGGGCGACTCTCCGTCCAGGGTCGGCAGCTGCATGCCCGGAGTATGCATACTTTTACTCTACGAGTCCGCATACTTTTGCTCTGCGAGTCGCTAGGGTTCGGGATTCGATGACCGCTGCTCGCGACCTCAATCCCTTCCGCTTCTCAGGCCCCCTGACCCCGGAGCAGATGATCGACCGCGACCCCGAGGCCGACGACCTGCTCGCCCTCGCCGACGGCGGTCACTCGTTTCGCCTGGTCGGCCCGCGACGCTACGGCAAGACCACCCTGCTGCGCCGCGTGCTGCAGGCGGCCGAACACGAGGGGATGGCCACGGTGCTCGTCGATCTGCAGGACGTGCTCTCGATCGCCGAGATCGTCGTCCGCCTCGAGCGAGCCTACGACCGTCTCAAGGGGCCGCTGCGCCGTCCCATCGAAAACCTGCTGCGCAGCTGGAACATCGGCCTGTCGCTGGGCGGTGGAGGCTTCACCGCCACGCTCCAGCGCAACCCCAACGTCGATGCCGAGTCAGTGCTGCTGCGCCTGCTCGAGCTGCCCGCGGCGCTGTTCGACCGCCAGGGCACCTCGAGCCTGATCGTGTTCGACGAGATTCAGGACGTGCTCGCGGTCCCGGGCGCCGACGGCAAGATCCGCAGCGTCATCCAGCACCAGGGGGAGGCCGCGACCTACGCCTTCGCCGGCTCGGCGCCGGGCGTCATGCAGCAGCTGTTCGCCGACCCCAAGCGACCGCTGCTGGACCAGGCGGTGCCGCGCGATCTCGCCCCCCTCCCGCCGGCAGCCGTCGGCGAGTACGTCATCGCCCGTTTCCAGCAAACCGGTCGCGACGCCGCCTCCGCGCTCGGGCCGCTGCTGGAGTTCACCCGTGGCCACCCCCAGCGCAGCATGATGCTCGCCCACTACCTGTGGGAGCGCACGCGCCGGGGCACCGCCGCCGACGAGGGCACCTGGGTGGCGGCGCTGGACCGAGCCGACGACGACAGCGCACAGCTGATGCGGGCGATCTGGCGCGCGCTGCCCACCAACGAACGCCGGGTGGCCCGTGCGCTGGCAGTGACCACCACTCCCCTGCACAGCGCCGAGACGGCGACCGCGGTCGGAATCAAACGCGCGAGCATCGGCAAGGCGCTCGAGAGCCTCGTTGCCAACGCCGACGTCATCTCCGAGGGCGGCCGCCCCCGCCTGACCGACCCGATGTTCGAGCGCTGGCTGCAGACCCGCGGGCTGACCCCCACGGCCGGCGACGACAATTCCGGCAGCTGACCCATCGCCACGCGGCCTAAGCGCCAGATGGCGGGCGCTCAGGGTGCGCCGGGGCAGACCGTTCCGCGCGCGCCCAGCGAGCGCGCCGAGGTCAGCGTCATCAATCCGGGCACGGTTCCCACACGGCGCATCACCGCCAGCTCGCCGTGACGGTGGTGCAGATAGGCGCCGAGGAAGTGGATGATCGTGCTCGATACGTGATCACGGGTGACCCCGGGGACGGTGTACGGCGCCAGGTGCGGAGCCCCGAGCAGGTCCAGGTAGTACTTCGGCGCCGGAGCGCGGTCATAGAGCCCGACGCTGCAGCCCGGGGCATTGATCGTGTCGCCGTCGCCCTGCGTGACGAGCAGCGGCGGGCTGCCGCTGCCGTAGTAGGTGCCCCCGAAGGACGCGTACTCGGCGCCGGAGAGGATCACCGCCGCGCGGATCCGGGCGTCCCGGCAGCACGTGTTGGCGGCCGTCGCG
The DNA here is from genome assembly GCA_030854125.1 of Actinomycetota bacterium. Taxonomy (GTDB): domain Bacteria; phylum Actinomycetota; class Thermoleophilia; order Solirubrobacterales; family Solirubrobacteraceae; genus Palsa-465. The sequence continues at coordinate 2,868 of JALYTU010000510.1, forward strand.
AGGGTGACGTCTCCCCCGTCGGACTGGCCGGCGAGAGCGATCGCGTTAGGGTCGATCAGCCCGTGCAGCCGGCTCGAGGGCCGCCGGGCGGTGGCGAGCAGCTGCGTGATCAGGTAGCGCAGGTCCCGCGGGTGGTTGACGATGTCAGACTCGCGGGCCCCGCCGGGGGTCGACGGGTCGGTCTCGGGATAGGTCGGGTCGGCGACCACGTATCCGGCCCGGGTCAGCGACTGCATCAGGCCGGCGTAGCCCTCGGCCGGATAATTGAAGCCCTGAGAGAACACGACGAGCGGGAAGGGGCCGCCGGTCGCGGCGGGGGTTAGGCCGTGCGC
>JALYTU010000039.1 GCA_030854125.1 Actinomycetota bacterium
ACCTGGGGCCGCTCGCGCAGGCGCGCCAGCGACCCGCGGCGTACGGCCAGCGCCAGCAGCAGACGGCGATCGCCGCTGCGCACCACGGCCGAGACGGGAATTGCGTGGGGGGTTCCGTCATCGGTGGCGAGGATCGCGACCGTGCCGGTGGGCCAGTGTGGGAGCATCGCGCAAGTTTCCCATCCTCCGATGCGTCGGATGCGGCGGAGGCGTAGGTTTGACGGCTGCAGGCCACCGAGATGAGGAGTTGATGCGCAGCGATGGCCGTCAAGGCCGGTGATCTTGAACTCGATCTGATCGACGAGCTGAGCGCTTGTGTCGGCCAGCGGATGCCGGGGGAGCCACCCGCGGCGTACACCGAGTTCGTGCGCCAGTACTACCACTGGGTTCCCGCCGCCGACCTCGGCGATCGCAACCCGCTGGACCTATGCGGAGCCCTGGTCGCCCACTGGCGCACCGGTCGTGTCCGCCCCCCCGGCGAGCCCAACGTCCGCGTCTACAACCCGGAGTCCGAACGCGACGGATGGGGCTCGCCATACACGGTGGTCGAGATCGTCTCTGACGACATGCCGTTCCTGGTCGACTCGGTGACCATGGAGCTCAGCCGACAGGGCTATCCGATCGAGCTGATCATCCACCCGGTGATCCGGGTCCTGCGCGACGGCGCCGGAGAGCTGACCTCGGTGCTGCCCCGGGGCGCGAGCGCCCCCGGAATGGTCATCGAGTCCGTCATCCACGCCGAGCTGGCGCGTCAGTCTGACTCGGATCGGCTTGCCGTCCTGCAGGCCGGCGTCGAGCTGGTGCTCGAGGAGGTTCGCGCGGCCGTCGAGGACTGGTCCTCGATGCGGGCCCGGGCAGCCGCGTTGGCCGCTGAGCTGGCCAGCGCTCCGGCGGTCTGCTCCGGCCACGACCTCGTCGAGGCGCGAGCGTTCCTTGAGTGGTTGCGCGAGGATCACTTCACCTTCCTGGGCTACCGAGAATATGAGGTCGACGATGGCGAGATCCACGCGCTGCCCGGCTCGGGCCTGGGCATCCTGCGCGGAGCGGCGTCGACTCCGTCCAAGCCCCTGGAGGGCAAACGGCGAGCGCTCGCCCAGGCGCGCGTCCCACTGGTCCTGACCAAGGCCAACTCGCGCGCCAGCGTGCACCGGCCGGTCGATCTCGACTACGTCGGCGTGCGCCGTTTCGGGGCCGACGGCAGCGTGATCGGCGAGCGCCGCTTCCTCGGCCTCTACACGACGACTGCCTACAAGACCAGCCCGCGCGAGATCCCGATCCTGCGCGAGAAGGTCGACCGGATCCTGACGCGAGCGGCGTTTCCGCCCGACAGTCACGACGCCAAGGGACTGATGGACATCATCGAGTCCCTGCCGCGGGACCTGCTCGTGCAGATCTCCGGCGAGGAGCTGTTCGAGATGGCGATCGGCATTCTCGGCCTCGGGGAGCGCCAGCGCGTTCGCCTGTTTGTCAGCCGCGATCAGCTGGACCGATTCGCCGCCTGCGTGCTCTGCCTGCCGCGGGACCGCTTCAACACCGAGAACCGTGAGCGGGCCGGGCGGATCCTCGCGGACGCGTTCGGTGGCGATCAGGTCGACTGGAGCCCGCAGATCAACGAGTCGGTGCTCGTGCGCGTCAACTACGTCGTCCACTGCCCCGCCGGCGTGCCCGAGGATGTGAACGTGGCCGCGATCGAGGCCCGTATCGCCAGGGCGACCCGGAACTGGTCAGATGATCTGCGCGCGGCCCTCGTCACCGCCCACGGAGAGGCCGCGGGACGCGAGCGGCACAGCCGTTACGGCAGCGGGTTCCCGGCCGCCTACCGCGCGGACTGGGGGTCCAACAGCGCGCTGCTCGATATCGAGCGAATCGAGGAGCTCGACCGGACCGGCCGCCCGATCCTCACCCTCTACCGCACGCTGGACCACGACGGCGGTGAGATCCGCTGCAAGCTGCTCTCCGCGGTCCCGGTCGCGCTCTCTGACGTGCTGCCGACGTTCGAGCATCTCGGGGCCAAGGTCTCCGACGAACGGCCCTACGAGATCTCCCCGCGGGACATGGCGCCGGTCTGGCTCTATGACTTCGGCCTCGGCGGCCGGATCGAGGCGCTCGAGCGGATCGGGGAGACCTTTGCCGCCGCGTTTCTGGGCGTCTGGGCCGGTGAGTTCGAGGATGACGGCTTCAACGGTCTCGTCCTCGCTGCCGGGCTCACCGGGCGTGAGATCACGGTCGTGCGCGCGATCGCCCGCTACCTGCGCCAGGCGACCTTCGCGTTCTCGGAGGCGTACATGGAGCGCACCCTGGTCGGCAACCCGGCGATCGCCGTGCTGCTCGTGCGCCTGTTCCGGGCCCGCCACGATCCCGAGCGCCACGACCTGGAGTTGGCCGAGCGTCTGTCAGGCGAGCTCGAGGCGGCGATCGACGCCGTGGCGAGCCTGGACGAGGACCGGATCCTGCACAGCTTCCTCGCCGTTATGCGGGCGATCGTGCGCACTAATTACTTCCGGCACTCGAGCGACGGCGGCGCGCCGGCGCACCTCTCCTTCAAGCTTGACCCGACCGACCTGGCGCTGTTGCCCCTACCTCGCCCGCGGTTTGAGATCTTCGTCTACTCGCCCCGCGTGGAGGGAGTGCACCTGCGCGGTGGCCGGGTCGCCCGGGGTGGCCTGAGGTGGTCGGACCGGCGCGAGGACTTCCGCACCGAGGTGCTCGGCCTGATGAAGGCCCAGATGATCAAGAACGCACTGATCGTGCCGGTCGGCTCCAAGGGCGGCTTCGTGGTCAAGCGGCCACCGGCCGGCGGCGGTCGCGAGGCGGTGCGGCAGGAGGGCATCGCGTGTTACGAGATCTTCCTGCGCGGACTCCTGGACCTGACCGACAACCACACCGCCGACGGGGTCAGCCCGCCTGACCGGGTGGTGCGCTATGACGAGGACGACCCGTATCTGGTCGTCGCCGCCGACAAGGGGACCGCCAGCTTCTCGGACATCGCCAACGCGGTCTCGGCCGAGTACGGGTTCTGGCTCGGAGATGCCTTTGCCTCCGGCGGGTCGCACGGCTATGACCATAAGCAGATGGGCATCACCGCGCGGGGCGCGTGGGAGTCGGTCAAGCGTCATTTCCGCGAGCTCGGCGGCGACATCCAGGCGCGGGACTTCACGGCCGTGGCGATCGGGGACATGTCCGGGGACGTGTTTGGCAACGGGATGCTCTGCTCTGCGCACACACGGCTGATCGCGGCCTTTAATCATCAGCACGTGTTCCTGGACCCCGACCCCGATCCGGAGCTCAGCTACGGCGAGCGGCGCCGGCTGTTCGCGCTCGAGCGCTCGTCCTGGAGCGATTACGACCCGGCGCTGATCTCGGAGGGCGGCGGGGTGCACGCGCGGACCAGGAAGTCGATCCCGCTCACCCCTGAGGTCCGCGGCGCGCTGGGCATCAAGGCCGAGCGGCTCTCCCCCGACGAGCTGATCCGGGCCATCCTCCGTGCCCCGGTCGATCTGCTGTTCAACGGCGGGATCGGGACCTACGTCAAATCCACGACCGAGAGCCACGCCGACGCGGGGGACCGCGCCAACGACGGTGTCCGCGTCGACGCCGGCACGCTGCGCTGTCGCGTGGTCGGCGAGGGCGGCAATCTCGGCTTCACTCAGCGCGGACGGATCGAGTATGCGCTCGGGGGCGGTCCGGGGGGGGACGGCGGACGGATCAACACCGACGCGATCGACAACGTCGCCGGGGTCAACTGCTCCGACCACGAGGTGAACATCAAGATCCTGCTCGGTGGGCTCGTCGACGCGGGGAAGATGACCGAGAGCCAGCGCAACGCGCTCCTGCAGGAGATGACCGAGGCGGTCTCCGAACGGGTCCTGCACGCCAGCTATACGCAGACGCAGGCGATGAGCATCGCCGGAGCGCAGGCCGTGTCCATGCTCGGCGTGCACGAACGGCTGATCCGCGCCCTGGAGGCCAACGGTGGTCTGCACCGCCAGCTGGAGTCCCTGCCCACCGAGGCGCAGATCGCCGCCCGCCGGGCGGACCGGCGCGGGCTCGTCGCCCCCGAGCTGGCCACGCTCATGGCGTATACCAAGATCCACCTCTATGAGGCACTGCTGGACTCAGATCTGCCCGAGGATCCGTATCTCGCCCACGACCTTGAGCGCTACTTCCCCGCTCCACTTCCTGATCGCTACCGCGCCGACATGCGGGGTCACCGGCTGCGGCGCGAGATCATCGCGACGATGGTCGCCAACCAGCTGGTGGACCAGGCGGGCACCACCTTCGCCTTCCGGCTCTCGGAGGAGACCGGGGCGGCGATCCCCTTGCTGGCCCGCGCCTACGCGGTCGCCCGGGAGGTGTTCGAGATGCGTGACTTCTGGGCCGAGGTGCAGGCGCTGGACAACCGGATCGAGGCCGGGACCCAACTGTCGATGCTGATCGCGGGCCGGCGGTTGGTCGAACGGGCCACCCGCTGGCTGGTCCGCGCGCAGCCCCGCGCGCTCGACATCGAGCTGGCGACCGAACGGTTTCGGCCCGGGGCCCGCCTGCTCGCCGGAGCGCTGCCCGGGGTGCTCGAGGGCCAGGACCGTGAGACCTTCGCCGGCAGCCGTGACGAGCTCACCGAGGCGGGCGTTCCGCTGGGCCTGGCCCGGCGGGTGGCGAGCATGCCGGCGCTGCTGTCGGTGTTCGACATCACCGAGGATGCGACCGGCAGCGGCCGGGAGCCCGAGCTGGTCAGCGACATCTACTTCCAGCTCGGCGCGCGCCTGGGCGTTGACTGGCTGCGGGACCGGATCCTCGAGCTCCCCCGCGCCGATCGCTGGCAAGCCCTCGCCCGGGCGGCGCTGCGTGACGACCTCTACCGGCTGCATCGCGCGTTGACCCGGGAGGTGCTGGTCACCGTGCTTGCCGGTCAGGGCAGCGCCCCGGCGCTCGCGGCCTGGACGCAGGACAACGCGCACGCGATCGCCCGTGCGGACCAGGTTCTGGCTGACGTCAAGGCGTCGGGCAGTTATGACATGACGACGCTCCCCGTCGCCCTGCGCGAGCTGGACAACCTGGTCCAGGCGGGCGCGGTCAGCCCCGGCGCGTTCAGCTGAGGCGGAGCGGGGCGCTGAGCCGCGCGGCGCTCAGCGAACGAACGCGGTCCGGCCGTAGACCGGAGCGAGCGCCCCGGGCACGTCCCAGCGCAGTCGCACCGAGCCGGCCGAGGGAAGGTTCACCGATGTGCTGACATAGCCCTCGGCGTTTCCGGGGGCGAAATGTGCGACGTCGGCCCAGGCGCTCGAACCGCGACGCTGGAACTGCAGCGTGCCGACGTGCGGGGCCGGGCGGATCTGGGCCCACACGGAGACGTTGCGTCCGTGCTGGGGCCGGGGCAGCCAGAGCGGGAACTCGAAGGCCGTGAAAGCGGGCTTGACGCCGCCGGAGGGGAAGAAGAGCAGCCCACTCTGGAAGGTCGCCCAGTAGGCCTTGGATCCCGCGGGATAGGCAGTGTTGGGCGCCGAGTCGGTGAGCAGGAACTGGGCGAAGGAGCGGATCCGGGAATCGCGCCAGGCCATGTATTCGCCCTCGTTGAGGTACTCGGCCTGGTGGGCCTGGCTGAAGGCGACGTACGGACTGGGCCCGCGGCTCTGCACACCCCATTCGGTCACGTAGATCGGGACCTTGCCTCGCGCGCGGTAGGCGCTCCGAACGCGATCCAGCGCGGTCTCCAGCCGGGAGATACCCGAGAGCGACGCGGCGTCGGGGTCGGAGCGCCGGTAGCTGGGCGCGTTGGTGAAGTCATAGGGATGATGTGCCCATCCGGTTTCCGCGAACAGCTCGGGATGCGCGGCGGCGAACGCCTGGCGCGAGGCGCGCGCGGGGCAGCCGATCCGTGTCGCGGACGCACCGTGCAGCGGCGAGTAGTCGGCGCCGAGGCAGTACAGCGCGCGAATGAACACGAGGGGATCCATGTTGGACCCGTAGCCCTTGTGGCGGTCGCCGTAGGCCGCTGTCTCCCCGACCAGGATCGTGTCGTTGCGGTGCCCGGTGCGCACCAGCCCGCTCCACGCGGCGTCGGCCATCCGCCGGTAGATCACCGGGGAGGACTCGACGGGACGGCCGTGGATCTTAATCCACTGGGGCGTGATCCAGCCGCCGATGTTGGGCTCGTTATAGACCCCCCAGTAATTGATCCTCGGCAGCGGGGCAACCGTGCCGTCGAGGTTCGGGGCGAGGTAGTCGCCGCTGTAGCGCTCGCCGACCGCCTGGACAAACTGCCCGTAAAGCGTGCCGTTGATATTGCTCGTGTCGCGGAAGCCCTGGTTGTGGAGCACCGGCGAGGTCGCCCAGTCGGGCGCCGGTGCCGTCGGCTGGAAGTAGACCCCGATCCCGATCTTGTGGGCGGCGAGATCGATCACGTCATACCGGTTCCAGGACTTCGCCGGATACGCGGCGGGATCGGTTGCGTCGAACGCCGGCCGGCTGGAGGAGCCCGGGTCAGGAGCGATCAGGCTCCAGACCACCGACACGCGAACCCGGTCGATGCCCAGCGCCTTGAGCTTCTGCAGGTTGGCGACGACCTGGTCGGTCGAGGAGTAGACCAGCGCGTGATCATCCTGGAGGATCATCTCCTGGCGGTGGGAGGCCAGGGCCTGGCCGGGACCCAGCAGCGCCGCCATCACGACGATTACCACGATTGCGGCGGCGCGGTGGCGGCCAGGGCGCCTCGGGGGGGTCGACATCGGTGGGCTGGGCACGGGTCCGGATGGTAGAGGCCGCGCTCCGGCGACGCCGCCGGTCAGCGGCGACGGCGGTCAGGAAGCGCACCGTGTCGAGCATTCCGCCGAGCAGGAAGGCGAGGGGGCTGGTGAGAAGCCGACCGGCAAGCCGCGCAGGCACCCGCCCCAAGCTATCGTCTGCGGCCAGTGAGCCCGCTCAAGACAGAGGTGACCCGGCTTCCCGAGTCGCGCGTACGCGTCGCGGCGGAGGTTCCCGCCGATGAGGTTGAACGTCGCATCCAGCAGGCGGCCAAGCAGCTCGGCCGCGAGCTGCGCATTCCCGGCTTTCGCAAGGGCAAGGTCCCGCCGACCGTCGTGCTCCGCCGCCTCGGCCGCGAGGCGGTGCTCGACGAGGCCCTGCGCAGTGCGCTGGGCACGTGGTACGTAGAGGCGCTGGACGGCGCCGGCATCGCGCCGGTCGGCGATCCTGACCTCGACGTCGGCGATCTTCCCGCGCAGGGTCAGCCGCTGGCCTTCTCGATCGAGATCGGCGTCCGTCCCGAGGCGCAGCTGGGAACCTACAAGGGCCTGGAAGTCGGTCGGCGTGAGCCCAACGTACCCAATCAGGCAATCGATGCCGAAATCGAGCAGATGCGCGACCGGATCGCCAGCCTGGTGACTGTGGAACGCGCCGCGCAGGCGGGTGACCATCTCGTCATGGACTACGTGGGCAGCGTCGACGGCGTGCCCTTCGAGGGTGGCGAGGGCCGTGACCAGTTGATCGAGCTGGGCTCCGGACGGCTGATCCCCGGCTTTGAGGATCAGCTGATCGGCGCCTGCGCCGGTGACAACCGCGAGGTCACGGTGACCTTCCCCGAGGGCTATCCCGATGACCTCGGCGAAAAGGATGCGACCTTCCAGGTCACCGTCTCGGAGGTCAGGGCCAAGCGACTGCCCGAACTCGATGACGAGTTCGCTTCGGAGTCCGGTGGCTTTGATTCGCTGGCCGAGCTGCGCGAGGACATCACCACCCGCTTGCGTGAGGCCGATGAGGCGGCGATCGAGCGCGAGTTCGAGGAGGCGGTGCTGCAGGCCGCCGCCGACGAGGCGACGGTCGAGCTGCCTGACCAGCTCGTGCACGCGCGAGCGCATGAGGTGGTTCACCAGACAATGAATGCGCTCACCCGCCAGGGCATCTCCAAAGAGACCTATCTGCGGATCGCCGGCAAGGACGAGGAGTCGCTCGCCCATGACGCCGAGCCCGACGCGGCCAGCGCCCTGCGGCGCGAGGCGGTCCTGGCCGCAGTCATCGCCGCCGAGAAGATCGAGCCCACTGACGAGGATCTCGTCGAGGCGCTGCGCCCCGCCGCTGAGCGCGACGGATCAGATCCGGCCGAGCTGGTCACCCAGCTACGTGAGGCCGGGCGGCTGGACGCGCTGCGCGAGGACGTCGCCGCTCGCCAGGCCGTCGAGCTGCTGGTCCGCGAAACGAGCGCGATCACCGTCGATCAGGCCAAGGCTCGCGAGAAGCTCTGGACCCCGGGCAAGGAGGACGCCGAGGGTCGCGCCGAGCAGATCTGGACGCCCGGCAGCTGACCTCTTCAGCCGGGTCGCGGACGCGACTTCGGCACCGTTCAGCCACTCCGGGGTTGGTTGCTACAGTCGGCAATGAACCCGGCGCAGGACGCGAAAGAAGCGAGGAACATGAGTCCACTCGTACCCATGGTGGTCGAGCAAACCTCCCGTGGGGAGCGAGCATTCGACATCTATAGCCGGCTGCTCAATGAGCGGATCGTCTTTCTCGGAACGCCGATCGATGATCAGATCGCCAACCTGATCGTCGCTCAGCTGCTGCACCTCGAGTCCGAGGATCCCGACAAGGACATCTCGATCTACATCAACAGCCCGGGTGGGTCCGTCTATGCCGGGCTGGCGATCTACGACACGATGCAGTTCATCAAGCCCGACGTGTCGACGATCTGCGTCGGGATCGCGATGTCGATGGGCGCGCTGCTGCTGGCCGGCGGAGCCGCGGGCAAGCGCATGGCGCTGCCCAACGCGAAGATCCTGATCCACCAGGTCTCCTCGAGCTTCCAGGGCCAGGCGACCGATATCGAGATCCACGCGCAGGAGATCATCGACATCCGCCGGCGGCTGGACGAGATCATCGCCCAGCACGCGGGCAAGCCGGTCGAGGACGTCCGCAAGGACACCGAGCGCGACTACTTCATGAGTTCCGAGCAGGCCAAGGAGTACGGGATCATCGACCGGGTGATCTCAGAGCACTAGTGCCCCGTTCGAATTTCCCGAACGCGATACCGGTGACAATGCGCGCGACAGGGTTCGCCAGACTTACGGGGAACCTCTAAGCTTCGCAGCGCGCTTGCGCTGTCCGAGCGAGCCCGGGGAGGGAGATGCATGGCACGTCCAACTGACTCCAACGAACAGCTGCTCTGCAGCTTCTGTGGCAAGTCCCAGCGGCAGGTCAAGAAGCTGATCGCTGGACCCGGCGTCTACATCTGCGACGAATGCATCGACCTCTGCAACGAGATCATCGATGAGGAGCTGACCACTCCGCCGACCTTCGACATCGAGAATCTCCCCAAGCCACGGGAGATCTACGAGGTCCTGGGCGAGTACGTGGTCGGCCAGGAGCAGGCCAAGCGCTCGTTGTCGGTGGCGGTCTACAACCACTACAAGCGCGTCCAGATGATGCAGTCCGATGACAACGACATCGAGCTGCAGAAGTCCAACATCCTGCTGCTTGGTCCGACCGGCTGCGGCAAGACTCTGCTGGCCCAGACACTGGCCAAGATCCTCAACGTCCCGTTCGCGATTGCCGATGCGACCGCCCTGACCGAGGCCGGATACGTCGGCGAGGACGTCGAGAACATCCTGCTCAAGCTGATCCAGGCCGCTGATTACGACGTCAAGAAGGCCGAGACCGGGATCATCTACATCGATGAGGTTGACAAGATCGCCCGCAAGGCCGACAACCCGTCGATCACCCGTGACGTATCGGGCGAGGGCGTCCAGCAGGCGCTGCTGAAGATCCTCGAGGGGACGACCGCCTCGGTCCCGCCCCAGGGAGGACGCAAGCATCCCCACCAGGAGTTCCTGTCGATCGACACCACCAACGTGCTGTTCATCTGCGGGGGCGCATTCGCCAACCTGGACAAGGTGATCGAGCGCCGGATCGGCCACCAGGGGGTCGGCTTCGGGGCGGCCATCCAGTCCAAAGAGCAGCGGGACCTGGGGGAGATGTTCGAGCACACCCTCCCCGAGGACCTGATCCAGTACGGGCTGATCCCGGAGTTCATCGGCCGCCTGCCCGTCGTATCAGCGATCCACCAACTCTCGCGCGACGAGCTCATGCAGATCCTCACCGAGCCGCGCAACGCGCTCGTCAAGCAGTTCCAGCGCTTCTTCCAGTTCGACGGGATCGAGCTCGTGTTCGCCGACGAGGCCCTGACCTCGATTGCCGACAAGGCGCTCGAGCGCGAGACCGGCGCCCGCGGACTGCGCTCGATCATCGAGGAGGTGCTGCTCGAGGTTCAGTTCGAGCTGCCGTCCCGCCGCGACGTGCAGAAGTGCGTCGTGACCCGCGACACGATCGAGAAGAGCACCCCGCCGACGCTGGTCACGGTCGCCGTTCCGGACGAGGACGAGGCCGCGGCCTAACGAGGCAGCGGGGCCTGTGCGCCCCACTCGGATTGGAAAAGTGCCCCCTGAGAGCACCGGATCAATCCGAGTGCGACGGCGCACGACGCCGGCCCTAGACTCCCCGATCCGATGAGCGATCTCGAGACGACCACGCGCTATGACCCGGCGGACGTCGAGCCGCGGATCGCGCGGAAATGGCTGGAATCCGGCCTTTTCCATCCACCCGCGGAGGGGACGCCGGACGAGAACTACTCGCTGGCGATCCCGCCGCCCAACGTCACCGGCGTGCTGCACATGGGGCACGCGCTCAACAACTCCATCCAGGACTGCATGGCGCGCTATCAGCGGATGCGCGGCCGGCGCACGAAGTGGATCCTCGGCACCGATCACGCGGGTATCGCGACCCAGACCCAGGTCGAGCGCGCGCTTGCCGCCGAGGGCACGGATCGGACCGAGCTGGGGCGCGAGCCGTTCGTGCAGCGCGTGTGGGAATGGCGCCAGCAGTACGGCGGCACGATCATCGAGCAGCTCAAGCGCCTGGGCGCCTCAGCGGACTACGCCGAGGAGCGCTTCACGCTGGATGACGCCTACGCCGAGGCGGTGCTGCGCGTGTTCGTGGCCCTGCACGAGAAGGGCTACATCTATCGGGACCGCTACATGGTCAACTGGGATCCCGGGAGCGGCTCGGCGATCTCAGACCTGGAGGTCGAGCCCCGTGA
>JALYTU010000511.1 GCA_030854125.1 Actinomycetota bacterium
CAGCCGCGCGGTGCAGATCGTCGCCTGGGATCACCAGCACCGCTTCTGCGGCCGCTGCGCCACCCCGACCGAGCTCTCGGCCACCGAGCGCGTTCGCCGCTGTCCGAACTGCGGACTGTCGGTCTACCCTCGGCTGACCCCCGCGGTCATCGTCCTGATCACCCGGGGAGCCCACGATGAGCAGGCGCTCCTGGCCTGGGGGCGTCGCTCACCGACCCGGCGCTACTCGACCCTGGCCGGCTTCGTCGAGGTCGGAGAGGGACTCGAGGAGGCCGTCCGCCGCGAGGTGCGCGAGGAGGTCGGGGTTGAGCTCTCGCAGATCACCTATTTCGGCTCTCAGCCGTGGCCGTTTCCCAGCCAGCTGATGGTCGGCTTCCGAGCGCGCTACGCGTCGGGGCCGATCGTCGTCCAGGAATCAGAGATCGTCGAGGCGCGCTGGTTCACGCCCGCCGAGGTGGAGGCCGTTCCCGCCTCGCGGGGCCGCTTCTCGATCTCGGGCTGGCTGATCGACGGCTGGATCGCCGAGCAGCGGGCGGCCTGACGCGGTCCGATCAGATCAGCAGTGAGAGCACAAGACCGGCCGCCAGCACCACCAGCGTGCTCCAGACCACGATCCCGGAGATCAGCCGCAGGTCCAGGTCATAGGCGTGGCCGACGATCAGCGTGCTGACCCCACTCGGCATTCCGGCCTGTAACAGGTAGGCCGAGGGAAGCCGGATCAGCGGCGCGGCCAACGCGGCCAGGACGAGCGGCGCGGCGAGCAGCCGCAGCGCCACCGCCACCCCCACGCGCCGGTCCGGCCGCCCGAGCAGCGCTGCCCCCTCCGCCCGCCGCTCGGCCGACAGGTTGACCCCGACCGCGAAGAACCCCAACAACAGGAGAGCGCCGACGACGACGTGGGAGATCGCCGGCAGCGGAGCCGGTGCGAGTGACGGGGGCGCCAACAGTCCGGCGACGACGCCCATCAGGGGCGGATTGCGCAGCAGGAACGCGCGCAGCCGTGCCCGCCGGCCGCCCCCGGCGCTGACCCCGAACGCCGCGCCCACCCCGAAGCCGAGGATCGGCAGCGCCGGGCCGGAGATGAGCTGGTCGTAGGCGACCGCGGTGCCCAGCGCCCGGGCATGGAGCAGCGCGACGGCCATCGGCAGCCCGAGATAGCCGGTGTTGACCACCACCACCGTCGTGATCAGCGCACCGAGCTGGCGGTCGCCGAGCCCCAGCGCGTAGCGGCCGATCGCGAACGCGGCCAGACCGATGGCGATGATCATCACCCACCCCAGGACGATCCCGACACCGGCGCCCACGGTCACGTGCAGGTGGGCGATGTTCACGTAGGACACGAACGGGACCAGCACGTAGAGCATCAGCCGCAGGGTTCGCGCGGCGGCGCGCGGCGCCCCGGCGAAGCGCCGTTCGGAGACGACGCCGACGGTGGTCGCCGCGATCACCGCGAATGCGACGAGGATCACCGGCGCGCGACGATGGGCCCGGGCCCCGGTGAGGCCGCCCCGGGCGGCGCAGCCTGAGCGTCGAGCTGCGGGAGTTCCGGCGAGCGGCCCCGGGAGCGACCGGCGACGACGAGCGCGGCGAGCACCATGACCACGCCGCCGAGCTGCAGCACGCTCGGCGACTCTCCGAAGATGAGCGCTGCCAAGACCACCGAGCCAACCGGCTGCAGAGTGAGGAGAACCGAGGTCAGCGCCGCCGGCAGGCGCGGCAGCGAGGCGCTGATCAACAGCCAGCCGACCACCTGCGAGCTGAGCGCGAGCACGATCAACCACCCGGCGGACGGCCACTGCGGCACCAACCGGGCGTCACCGATGACCACACCGGCGAGCGTGCACAGCACCGCGGCGACCGCGGTCGCGTCACACAGCGGTCCCGCCGGCCGGCGCAGGTCAGCCCCGCCCTGGCGCAACAGGAGCAGGAACCCGACGTAGGCCACCCCGGCCCCGAGGCCGAACACCGTGCCGCGGGTGGGATTGTGCCCGTAGGCGCCGCTCTCCAGCGCGCCGGAGATGAGCAGCACGCCGAGCAGCGAGACCGGCAGTGCGCCGAGCACGGTCGCGGCCGGGCGCTCGGCCAGCAGCGCCCAGGCGACCAGCGGGACGAGCACGACCTGGACGTTGGCCAGGACGGTGGACAACCCGGCGCCGACGTCCCCGATCGAGTGATGCCAGAGCAGCAGGTCAGCGGCGAAGAAGCCGCCGGCGGCCAGCGACGCGCGGCGCGCCCGCGCCGCCCGCGGGCCAAACCGCCGTCGCTCGACCCTGCTCAGGGCGAACAGGATCGGTAGCGCGTAGACACACCGGTAGATCGCCGCGGTGGACGGCGAGGCGTGGCTGAGACGGACCAGGATGCTGGAGAACGCAATCGTGAACGCGCCGATCAGCGCGCACTGCCGCTCACGGCCGGTGACCCACCCCAGCAGCCCGGGGTCCCGAACGTCGCGCAGCGTGCTCATCGCACTGGTCCTGGCACTCCGCGAGCCCGGGCCCACGTCAGGACCGGGTGGCGATCACGAGATCCTGCCATCCGGTCAGGGCCCGGACCGCGATCTCGCGCACCGCGAGATGACGGCTCCAGGTCTCACGGATGAAGGTGTGGCCATGAAAGGCCAGCCCGTATTCCCGTCCCACGCCGGGCAGGTCCGCCGCCGTCCATGGCGAGTGGGTGTAGGGGCAAAAGACGAAGTCGCGCTCGCGCAGCGGCTCGCGGTCAAAGACGTCCCGGGCGCACCAGGCCGTGCGTACCCGGCCGCTGCGGAACGCCTCAAACGCCGTCGGCCCGTGGACCGACAGCAGTGCCGTGCCGCCGGGGCGCAGCACGCGAGCCAGTTCGGCCAACCAGCGGTCCTGGGGCCCACGGCCGAGATGGCTGAATACCGACACCGAGTAGACGAGATCAAAGGACTCGGCGGCGAACGGCAGCGGCGGCTCGAACGAGCTCAGCGCCCATTCGGGCCCGGGCCGATGCGCTGCCGCCCAGTCGATTGCCGCCCGGTCCACGTCACATCCGGTGCACGCGGCGTCCGGTGCCAATCCGGCGATGTGCGGGAGCACGCGGCCCGCCCCGCAGCCAAAGTCCAGGACCGCCGCGTGTGCCGCGAGGTCACCGCCGGCGCGTCGCAGTCCCGCCGCGAGTTCCACCGCTGCCTGGGCACCGCCCTGGCGGTACTCCTGCACGCCCGCCGCGCC
>JALYTU010000040.1 GCA_030854125.1 Actinomycetota bacterium
GAACGGGGTGGTGCACTGACCTGTTAAGCCCGCCTCAAAACGTGATCATCTCCAGCGTGTTGGCTCTGAACACCGCCGTCGCTCGACACCCGGTGTTGAACCGGCACGTACCCCCGATGCTGGGCTCGTACCGCACTCATGCCTGCCCCGATGACTGCGCGGGTCGTGACGCCGTCGGTTCTTGGCGCTGTTCAGTGCGGTTGACGGTCCTCGCGTTGCGTTGCGCGTCGATCCCCCAGGAGACGATCCGCTCGGGATGAATGCGGATGACGGGTCGGGGGCCAGTGATCGCCTCCGCGCGCCCGCGCACCTCGATCGTTCGGGGCCGGAACGGGTTGGTGCTGGCGAGGTCGTCAACCACGATCGCCGCGCGGCCGCTGCACACGACGTCGCGGAACTTCGTGGTTTCAGCGAGGCCGTGGCCGGCGACGTCGAGCGTGTCGGTGTCGGCGTTGTGGGTCCAGCCGACCGGGACGACGTCCGGAGTGCCGTCCTGGCCCACCGTGGCGATGCGAGCCAGTCGACGCTCGCCGTGGAGGTAGGTCAATTCGGCCTTGGTAAACGCGCTTGGCGAAGCGAAGGACCGTCGGGCAGGCGCTGGGCCGACTGCGGGTGGCGCTGGACGACACGTACACACAAACCAGCCGGGAGCTGGGGCTGACCGCCCAGCAAGCCGAGCTCATCTG
The DNA here is from genome assembly GCA_030854125.1 of Actinomycetota bacterium. Taxonomy (GTDB): domain Bacteria; phylum Actinomycetota; class Thermoleophilia; order Solirubrobacterales; family Solirubrobacteraceae; genus Palsa-465. The sequence continues at coordinate 687 of JALYTU010000040.1, forward strand.
CGCTGCGATGCGACCGGCGGCGATCGGCGAGCTAGCCGACGTGCTGCGCTGCGATCGCTCCAATGTCAGCCGGCTCGTCGACCGTGCCGCCAGCCGCGGCCTTCTCTACCGCCGCGCCGAGGAGGCTGACGGCCGGGTAACCGTGATCGAGCTCACCCCTGACGGACAGCGCCTCGCCGAACGCTTCATCAAGACTCTCGAGTCCAAGCTCGAGCCGCTACTGGCCGGCTGGTCGGTCAACCGCCAACACACCACCATCGAGACCCTGACGATGCTCGCCCAGGCACTCGAACGGACACGCGCGCCCCGAGCGTGTCATGCGTCGGCACCCACGCCTCTAGCCAATAAACGTTAGACCCGCTTTGCTGAGGGCGCGCGTCGCCCGCGGCGGCCTTTCGGACTGAGCGCCGCGTTAGCGTGAAGCTTCATCCGGTGTCCTCCTTGGAACTGAGGTGCTTGGCAGCTCTCAGCCTCCAAGGGGCGCCGGATGGACCAACCTGCTCAGGAAGTACACCTATGCACTGGTTCGCTCCGCAAGGCCTTATGAGAGCCGCAAATTCCTGAGTCCGGCAGCGCGGCTGAGAGTTCTGCATCGGGCCGCCGGTTAGCAGCGAGCGTCCGCCCGGTGCCCCGTGCGGTGGACGGCGATGTCGAGACAGTCGCGGAGGTGGACGAGGATCGCGCGCCGGGCGCGGCGGCCGCGTTGTGCCTCTGGTCGCGTGGTGGTCGAGTGGAGAGCGGTCTTGGGGCTGCCTCCGCAGGCGGTCAGCGCGCCGAGGCCAGCACCCGGCGTGGATCGCCGCCATCGACCGGTCGATGTTCACGGACGTTGCTTGGGGTCAGCCGAGGCTAGGAAAGGCCGGATTAGCCCGCGCTGTTGCTGTAGGGTCCCGCGCGAGATCTAGGGTCCGTTTTTTGTGATCGATAGGGAGGCGAACCTTGGCTGAGGATTCGGGTAGTTCGGCGGCCGACCAGAGCACGACGCCCAAGCTGTTCGTGCGCCAGTCTTCCGGACTGGTCCGCAATGTCAGCGTCACGAATGCGCTGTTCTTCAATGTCGCGGCGTTCGTTGGCGTCGGGTTGACGCTATATCCGATTTTCTACTCGCTCGCCGACGTCAGCGTTTGGAAGGCCGGCCCGTTCTCGGCCTACGGCTGGGCGGCGATCATCACGGGGCTGTTCTGCGTTCTGCTGGCGCTGATCTTCTCTTCGCTGACCTCGGTGATGCCACGTTCCGGCGGCGACTATGTGTTCACGAGCCGGATTCTGCACCCGTTCCTCGGCTGGATGGAGTCCTGGACGCTCGTGATTGCTTCGGTGCTCATCATTGCCTTCGAGGTGCCGCTGGTCCTGCGCAACCTGCAGATCACTGCGAGGATCATCGGGATCGGCGTCGGTGGTCACTTCTTTAATCAGGCAAACGGATGGTTCACCGATGCAACCGGCAACATCACCGGCACACCCGGCTTCATCGCGTCATTGGTCGTGCTCGGCGGCATCGCGCTGATTTGTGTGCTGCCGACGCGGACCTTCCACAAAGTCGTCACGGTACTCGCGGGCTACGGCGTCGCGTGCTTTGCGGCGATGTTCATCTTCGGTCTGCTCGCGACCCACAAGTCGAGCTTCATCGCCCACCTGCCCCACTACACGAGCGGCGTCAGCGCGTCAAAGATCTCCGCCTCGGGCAACGCCGCGGGCGTCCTCGGCGGCCCCAGCCACAGCTTCCTCTCGAACATCTTCTCGACCTCGGCCTTTCCGCTGATTCTCTCGGTACTGCTGTTTCAGTTCATCGGCTTTCAGTACTCGGCCTACATCGCGGGCGAGGTGCGCGGCAATGTGCGCCGCGGCGTTCTCATCGCGCTACTCGGGGCGCTCGTGATCGGCGTCATCGCAAACTCGGTTTACGTCGATGTGATCTCGACGCACTTCGGCTTCGGCACGAATGTCAGCTGGGGAGCCAGCTACTGGGGCTTCTCGAAGGCGCCCCTGCCGCTGGGGCAGCCCAACGCGATGCCGCTGCTGGCGGTGATCGCGAACAAGAGCCTGTGGCCGATCTGGGCGCTGATCAGTCTCGGCGGGACGATCTTCCCGTTTTTGCTGTGCCCGGTGTACATCAACTTCATCAGCCGGATGCAGCTCGCGTGGAGCCTCGACCGCCAGGTGCCGGAGTGGTTCGGCAACGTCAGCGAGCGGACCCGCGGACCGCTCAACGCAATCCTCGCGACGCTGGGGCTGGCCGCCGTGTTCCTGTTCTTTCAGAGCTATAAGGACCTGCCCACGTTCCTGGCCACGGCTGACCACAAGCTGAACCTGGCCGGCACCGCGTGGTTCGCGATCACGATGGCGCTTCTCACCTGGTGCCTGCCGGGAGTCAACGCGATGCTGGTGCGCTGGCGCCGTCCCGACCTCGTCCGCAATGCGCCCTTCGGCAAGGCGCTGCCCTGGATCGGCCTGGGGTGGCTTGTGTTCCCGCTCTGGATCTACATCTTCGCTGTGATCAAGCCGATCGTCAATGCACTCAAGGGAGGGGGGGCGCTCACTTATTTGGAGACAAACGGAATCATCGATGCGGGCCTGTTCTACGTGATCGGGATCCTGATCTATTTCGTGATGAAGTACCGCTCGCGCGCTGCGGGCGTCGATTCGAAAATGCTCTTCACCGAGCTGCCACCGGATTAGTTCGATCGCCACCAGGCTCTACATCGCCAGCGACTTTCACGCCGCCGAGAAGGCATGGCGGAAATTCCTCAACGCGATTCGACTCAACATCTACAAGGCTGACGTGGCACTCTTGGCCGGGGATCTGACCGGGAAGGCAATCGTGCCGATTGTGCAGCGCGATGGCGGCTACGAGACCGACCTCCTCGGCGTGCACCGCACCGCGCGGAGCAACGAGCAACTGGCCGCGCTCGAGCGGGACATCGCCGATGTGGGCTACTACTCGTTCGTGACCACGAGCGAAGAGGCGACGCGGCTGTCCACGGACGAGCCGGGGCGCGACGCGTTGCTCGCGGGTCTGATGAATAGGCGAGTGCAGGATTGGCTCGCCCTCGCAACCGAGCGTCTGGGCGAAGGCAACGTGCCGCTGTACCTCATCCCTGGCAACGATGACGAGTTCGGCATCGATGAGGTCCTCAACCAGTCGGGCTACGCGCCGGTGAACGCCGACGGCAAGGTGCTCGAGATGCCCGGTGACCTGCAATTGCTCGCCAGCGGTTGGTCGAACCACACGCCATGGCAGACGCCCCGCGAGGAGAGCGAGGAACAGCTGTACGAGAGACTCGATGCCCTCGCTCAACAGGTGCGCGATTTCCGCCGCGCGGTGTTCATGATCCACGTGCCGCCACACGACTCGGGCCTCGATACGGCGCCGTTGCTAGATGAGAACCTGCGTCCGACGGTATCCGCGGGTGATGTGCTGCGGGGGCCCGTCGGATCGACCGCGGTTCGTCAGCTTATCGAGCAGTACCAGCCGCTGCTGACGATCCACGGCCACATCCACGAGTCGGGCGGCGAGCGCAAGATCGGCGATACGCTGTGCATCAACCCGGGCAGCGAAGCCAACCACGGGGTCCTGCGCGGCTACATCGTCGACATCGGCCGCAAGGGCGTAGAGCTCGTGCAGCGGGTCGAAGGCTGAGCGCTACGCGAGGCCGCAGTAGCGCATCGCTGCGACCGCGATCGCCTGCGCGCAGACGATGAGCCCATCAATCGGAACGTACTCGTCAACCGTGTGGGCGACGCTGACCCCATGAGTAGCGAATCCCGGCGGACCGAAGGCGATCGACGGGATGCCCGCCAGCTTGGTCAGGGTTGCGCCGTCGTACCACGAGTCGAGGCCGCCGACGCGGCCGGGGCGCCCGACGTCGCGCGTGGCGTCGAGCATCGTCGAGACGATGGGCTCGGATCGAAGGATCTCGAACGGCATCACCGCGTTCGGCCACCAATCGATCTGCGGCGGGTGCGCGCTGAGCCAGTCGTCGGCGCGGGCGGTCTCGCGAGCGATCCAATGCTCGACCTCAGCCCGGACCTCTGCGCCCCATCCGCGCGTGTCGGCTTGGGCGGGTAGGTACATGACTGCGATCGTCAACTCAGCCGAGGCCGGGTAGGTCACCGCCCAATCACCGCTGCGGGCCATCGTCGCCAACAGCGATGGGCGAGCAAGCAACGGGTGCTCGAGACCGGCGCGGGTCGACCAGTCACGGCGCAGCGAAGCGATCGCCTCGAGCACGACGACGGCCTTCTCGATCGCATTGACCGCCCCGCCGTCGCGCCAGCTGGGTTGGCTGACCTCGGCGTGTCCCGCGCGGCCTGGCACGTGCACGACGCCGTACTCAGAGCCACGGCAAGCGATCCACGTGTCAAAGCCGGTGGGCTCAGTCACGATCCCCGCGTCGGCGTGCAGCCCGTGTTCTACGAGCGCGGTGCCCCCGGCCCCCGAGGACTCTTCGTCGGTGTTGGTCGCAACGATCAGGTCGCCGCCCAGTCCGAGTCCGAGCGACGCCAGCGTCTCGACCGCCAGCACCATCGCTGCGATCCCGCCCTTCATGTCGCAGGCGCCGCGCCCGTACAGCCGGCCTCCGCGCACCTCGGGCGCGAACGGGGGGCTCGTCCAGGCCGCGCGCGGCTCGGTCGAGACGACGTCGATGTGGCCGTTCAATAGCAGTGAGGGACCGCTCCGACCCCCGCGTTGGCGAGCGATCAGCTGCGGACGCCCTGCAAAGTCCAGCCCTGGGGGCACGAGCGGCTTGCCTTGGAGCGCTTTGGCGTCCGGCTCGAACAGGTCCAGCTCGGCACCGGCCTCGCGCAGGCGGGTCGCGAGATATTCCTGGAGCTTAGCTTCGTCGCGTGCCGGGTCACCCGGACTTCGGGCGGTGGTGTCGAATGCGATCAGCACGCTCGCGAGCGCGACAAGCTCCTCGCGACGCGCCTCGATCTCCTCGCAGACACGCTGCTCTCGCGTGGTCAGCTCCATTGGCCCGCAACGCTAACAGTCGGTCTCGTAGTCTTACGTTGCATGAGCACCGGGCCGAGGTTGGTGAGCGACGCGCGTCGCATCTGCGAGCAGGCGAGCAGCGGCGGGGTGGAGGTCCGGCTGCTCGGCGGGATCGCGATCTGGTTGCGCTCCAGCGACGACGTTCGCACCCAGCTCGGACGCGAATACGCCGACATCGATCTGGTCACCGTGCGCAAGCACTCAAAGTCACTGCGCGATCTGCTCGAGTCGCTCGGGTACCTCGGCAACAAGATGTTCAATGCCACGCAGGGGGACCGCCGACTGTATTTCAACTCCGCCGACGGCAGCCATCATCTGGACATCTTCGTTGACAGGTTCGCGATGTCGCACGAGCTCGACCTCGGGCCGCGCCTGACGACCGAGCCGGTTTCGTTACCAGCAGCGGAGCTGCTGCTGACCAAGCTCCAGATCGCCGAGCTCAACCACAAGGACGCCGCCGACACCGCGATGCTGCTGATCGGTCACGAGCTCTCAGATCGCGACGGCCCAGGCCTCCTCAACGCCGCGTACGTCGCCGAGGTGTGCGGAGAGGACTGGGGCTTCTACACGACCGTCACAGACAACCTCTCGAAGACCGAGGCTCTGCTCGACGACATCCTCTCCGACGCTCCACAGCGCCAGATGGTCGCCAAGCGCGTAGACCGGCTGCTCACAGACCTCGAGGCAGCACCAAAATCGCGCACTTGGCGCCGACGAGCGAAAATCGGCCGGCGGAAGAGATGGTACGAGACGCCCGATGAGACCGCGCGCTGAAGCCGCTTCGTATTCGAACGCGCCTGGCCGGTGAGGGTCACTTGATTCACCCATGTTCCCGGCACGAGTCGGTCTAAAGCGCTAGCAGCCTCGCTGCTAGCGATGGGTCTTCCAGACGAACCGGCGGCATCGACTCGCCCGCTTCCGGGCAAAGACCAGCACCGGGGCCTCCTGCGCGAGCTGGACGGTACTGCCGCCGAGCTCCTGCGCCCGGCTCAGCGTCGCTGCGACATCATCGACCGCGACAAAGAACAACACCTCGTCGGCGTCTCCCTGTCGCGGACTGATCGCCACCGCCGGACCACCCGGAGCGCCCGTGTCCATAAACGTGTAGCCAGGGAAACCCCCTTCAGAGACGACCTTCCACCCCAGCGGTTCCGCGAAGAAACCGCGCGTCGCATCCGGGTCGGCCGAACGGATCTCGGCATGAATGGCGGGATCAGAGCTTCGGGGAAACCCGTCCAGCGACGATGGGGAAGCGGACGGAGCTGATTCAGGGTCGCAGGGGACCGCGGGACACGGGGACGGTGACGAGCGTGGCACTCTGTTGGCGTACGGTCACCGTGTAGGCGCCGGCGTTGAGGGGGATCGACGCGGCGGTGGGCCGCCCGACCCAGTGGCCCCGCGCGTCGAGTCGCTGGCCGTCCAGGGTCACGCCCGATTCGGCCCGGGCCGAGGGGGCGAGCATCTGCTGGGCGCTGACGGGGCCGGCGCCAGCGACGTGCAGGGACACGCGACCGGTGCGGCGGCCTTTGTTGATGAGCAGGATGTGCACAGTCGTCGGGCTTGAGCGCACCGCCCAGACCTTGAGCCGCAGTGACGGGTCTGCCCAGAGGTGAAGGGGAACGAGCTGGGGATGCGGGCCCAGGGTCCGCGAGAAGATGATCAGTCCGTAAAGGAGCGGATGGGCGATCAGTCCGCGCCGGGTGAGGGAGAAGGCCATGTTGATCGCGTTGGCGCGGACGTGCACGGCCGCCGAGATCGCTCCCACTTTGAGCAGCTCAAAGAGGGCGTCGGGCGCCCATAGCGACGTCGCAAACGTGTTGCTGACGCCCCGGCGGCCGCCGCAGGTGACCGAATTGATCTCGGTGAGCCGCACCGGCAAACCCGCGCGTCGGGCGCTGCGGACGGCGCCGCGGATGCCTCTCGCCATGCCGGCGGTGGAGTTCTCGCTCAGCACCCGGGCGATGGTGGGAAATGTCTTCTGACCAGGGTGCGAGCAGGCCGAAAGCGGATAGCGATGTACGGTGACAGCGCGCAATCCCGGGTGCGGACGGGTGAGCAATCGGCTGATCCAGTCGAGATGGCCGATCGGATCGGAGAGCGCTGGGCCGAACAGCGGCACGCCACGGTCGACGCGGGCGAGCGCCTTGGCATAGATGGCGAAGGAGCGCGCGTAGCTGGTCGCGGTCAAACGAGCGGGCAGGACAGTCCCGACCCCCTGCGTCGTCTTGCGCCAGGACACAGGGCTGTAGATGTCTCCCTCGTTGCCGATCTCGAAGCCGACGATGCTTTCCGTGGGCAGGAAGGCCTCGGCCGCGCGCGCCCATCGCACGGCAATCTTCGGAGAGGACGTCACGAGGTTGAGATCGAGGATCACCCGCACCCCGGAGCGATTGACGATGCGGTGCAGATCCTTCAGCCACGCCGGCGTGACCTCAAAGACCCACTCCGGCAGTTCCTTGATCGGAGCCCAGAAGGTCTGATCAGCTGACGAGCCACCGATCCGGAGCACCATCGGCCCGTCGGCGGTGAGCGCGGAGAAGACACGGTCCAGCAGCGAGAGATGTCGCGCCCACACAGGGACCGTCCAGTACTCGGTCGAGATCCCCAGAAATGACCGCGGAACCCGCCGCGTCGCACCCGTCACTACGATCCGGACCGTCGCCGGGGGCGCTGAGACGCGTGCCGACCCCCCGCTGGTGGCGGGGACCTGAGACGCCGGTGCGCCCGAACTCGGCGCTGCTGAGCGGTGGCCGCCAGACGGTAGCGCCAGCGCGAACATAAGAATCGCGACGAGCGCCGCCGCCGCCACGCCGGTTGCCAGTAGGCCCGGTCCGAGCCGGCGTTGCCTCGATCCACGTGGCTGACGCCATCGCACACCTTTCTCACCCAGAGTTGGCAGTCGTGACGCCATAAACCCCAACCTTGGCGAACGTCTGGATGGTCGGCATCAGCAATAAGCCGCAGCTCGATCTCCTGCCCAACGGGCGAAGCAAGACGAGAACCACCCCTCGCTGCTGACGGGGTCGTCAGTGAGGCTCGCCTGCGGCCTCCATGCCTGCTGTGGGCGAGAGCGTTAGCTCCGCTCCGCGTTGGCGAGGAATCGGCGGATGGACGGGCGGGTGGGTGCGCCGGGTGTGGGCCGGGGGCAGGGGCGGGCGCGATCCGACAAGCATGCGCGTGGTGAGCGCGTAGGCGATCGGGATCGCCGGTAGCAGGACGACCGCGCGCAGCCACAGCGTGCCTGAATCCGATCCCGAGCCGAGCGCATGCACAGCCGAGAGCACCCAGGCGGCGGTGGTTGCCCGGTGCAGCTTGCGCCACGTGCGGGCGCCGATGCGTCGCCGCAGGTAGAAGCTCGGTCCCAGCAGCAGGGCCAGGTAGCCGCCGATGATCCCCAGGCCGGTCCACAGTGGCCGGTAGCCGAGGGCGAACGGCACCGTGATCCCGGCCAGACCCGGCTTGAGCCACGTATCGCCCAGCAGCGCCAGTCCGTGCACCGCGATCGCAACCAACGACAGCAGCGCGACGTATTCGTGCAGCCGGATCACGGCCCGCTTGTGGGCCGGCCGCAGCATGCGCGCGGCCATGGCCAGCCCCATCAGGACCGACAGCGAGATCAGGACCAGGGCCACGATTCCCGAGGCGCGGCTGATCAGCCACCAAATCAACTGGGTGGGCTGCGCCTTCATACGAGCACCGCCGCGGGCGGATACGCCGCACTGAACTGGAACGCGAGCGGTCCCACCACCTCGGGTTGCCCGCTGTCATGGACGATCACCCCGCCGTGTTCGGCGAGCACGTCTCGGGCACCATCGGGCCCGAGCAGCAGAGCCATCTTGGACAGCGTCTCCGCCTCCAGGGCGCCGCCCGGACTGACCGCAGTGGCGGCCACCAGACCGGTCCAGGCCGGCCGGCCGGAGCTCGGATCGAGCAGATGATGGGCAAAGCCCCCGAGGGCGTCGCGCCAGATGTTGACGTTCAGCCCCGAGGTCGCCACGCCCCCGCGGGCGACATCGATCCAGCCGATCGTTGCGCCGCTGCCGGGATGCTCAACGCCGATCCGGTACGGCTCCAGTTGCGCGCCGACACCGCCTACGGCGATATCCCCACCGCAGTCGACGAGGACCCTGCTGTACGACCCCAGACGATGCGCAACGGCGTCGGCACAGAGTCCCTTCCCGGTGCCACCGGTGTCGATCATCGTTCTCGGCGGTCGCGAGACCGTACCGGCAGCGTCATCGACCGTGATCTCGCCCCACTGGGGTCGCGGCCGCGGTTGAGCCGGCCGGCGAACGGGGGCCCCGGCCAGTGCCTCGGCGAGCGAAGCCGGTTCACGGTCCTCGCTCGAGGTGACGTAACCGGCCGACTCGATCTCGCGGACCAGCGTGGGATCGACCAGACCCTGACTGCGCTGAGCCGCCCACAGGCCTGCGGCCACGGCGGCTCGCAGCAGTGGTGAAGCCGGCACCACCTGCCGCGAGTCGGCATTGAGCGCGGACAGCTCGCTGTCGGCGCGAAAGCGCGAGAGCCGGCGCCCGAAGTCGAGCACGAAGTCGCGCTCCCGATCGGCGGCCACCAGGGGCTCGGGGCAGCCGGGGGCCAGCGCCGGACCGATCAGGAGCCGAACGTCACTGCCCATGGCCCGGAACGTGTAGTCGAGTTCGGTGGTCATGGTCGGCCCGAGACGCGGGTGGTGGGGGCGGGTGCCGCGGCGGATCCTGAGCTCGACACCGACTGGGTGACCGAGCTGCCAGCGGCGGCCCTGCCGGGAGCGCCGCCCTGACCTTTGATCGTTACCACGACCCGGGTCTGGTAGATCCGCCTGACCACGATCATCCGGTGACGCGCGGGTACGGGTGCGGCCTGCAACTGGGAGCCAAGCGCCGCCAGCACGAACAGGAAGGCACTCACGGTCAGCATCGCCACCGTCAGGCGGTCAGGCCCGAAGCGGGTCCGCGCCCGACCTCCGGCGCGAGCGGGACGGACTTCAGTTGCCACCGCCATCACCACTGTCCTTTCCGTCCCCGCCTGAGTTTCCGTCCCCGCCTGAGCCGCTGCTGCGCGTGGTCACGGGCTTGCTCGCCGTCCCGCTGCCCGATGAGCCACCGCTCTTGGTGCCGCTGGTCCGGGTGGTCACGGGGTGTGAAGCGCCGCTGGAGCTCGAGCCGCTCGGCTTCGAGGCGCCGGAGGACGAGGGGGCGTGGTAGCCGCTGGCCCGGGTGCTGACGGGGTGCGAAGCAGTTCCGGAGCCGGCCGAGCCGCTCGGGGCCCCTGAAGTCGAGCCCGTCGGCGCCGCGTGGTAGCCGCTTGTCCGGGTCCTGACTGCCGCGACCGGGGAAGCGGCGTAGGCGCCCGTTGACCCGTTGGTACCGCCCCGCCGGGCCGCCGTGCCG
>JALYTU010000041.1 GCA_030854125.1 Actinomycetota bacterium
GCCCTAACGGGCCGCCCTTGACTGCCGGTCCGCTCCGGCTGGATGGCAACGAAGGTCCGCTGACGCGGACCTCGTGGAAGTCCACCAACCGAAGGAACACCGAATGTATTCCAGCAGTTCGAATACGAGCACGTTGCCAGTCTCCGCGACCTGGACGCACAACCGCGAGCAGGAACCGCCCGCGGAAGATCCCGGCCCCGATGCCTCGCGCCGGCGTTACACGCCGATCGTCGGGCAGCGGACCGAGCTGGCTCGCTACACCGTCGCCGAAGGCGAGCGGATCCTCTACGGCCAGAGAATCAACGGATCGTCCGCATCATCGACCGCCCCACCGACCAAGGCGGCCGCGCCTACCTCGTCGAGCGCGGGCTTACCACAAAGAGCGAACTCGACGCCCTGATCGCCGACTACCTCCAACAGGTCACCAAACTCGACAGCCCACCCCTGGCCATCTGCCCCCTCGAGGCCAACGCATGAGCCACAGCCACCCACCCATCCTCCAGGTCCATCTCCCTGGTGCTCAGCCCTACGAGCTTGGAGACGAGAACTGGCAGCAGTCGCTCGCCGACGCCATCCGCACCGAAGCCGAGGTCATCGCCGAACACGCCGGCCCAGACCTCCCACCCATACCCAGCCACGCGACCCGAGCCGCCCTGCGGGACCGCGTGATCGCCGAGATGACCGCCGCCCTGCAGCAAGCCGGAGATACCTACACGGCGCCCGACGGCATCGCCTACACGCTCACCGACCAAACGCAGCTTGACCTCCCACCGCGCGAAGATACGCTCGTTCCCATGCGCCGCCGACAGACAGCCCCGGTCGTCGAGGAGGTTCTCAGGTTCGAGAATCTCCCCGTTGGATCATCCGCCACCCGCCGCGCAATTGTTCGCTGGAGCGACGGCACCGAAAGCCAGGCACTGGCCTGGTACGACGACGAAATCCTCATCTGCGAAGGCGATCATGGGAAGTCTGGGCTTATGTCCCCTCGGGTTGAGATGCACGGTATTGCTGGGTCAATCCGCGCGTGGCCGGGTCCATAATCACGTAGTGCTGACGACGCATCCGAGCGGACTGTCGCCATCGTTCGCGCTGACCCCGGCGACGTGTTCGAACGTCGAGCCGGGTACCTGGAGATGTACTGCTTCAGCTCTGCAAAAGCCCCTTCTGGTCGGTCGCGCGGGTGGGCGGTGGCTCGTAAGCTCGCCGCGTCTGAGCGTATTGGGAGCTGAACGCCGTGATGCGCGCTTGCCGCGCATAGGAGGTCACTCTTCGGTTTGACAAGGATGCCTGCAGCGTCGCGAAAGGAAGTGGCGTGATCGTCTTGGCGGTCAGGGACGGGCAGCGCTCGGTGGCGTGGGTGGCGTGTTTGGCGATCCGGCCGGCGAGCGCTTTGCGGGTCAGAGAGAGGCCGACCGGCTGCTCGGCGAGGGGATGGAGCTGCCGGAGGTTAAGACGAGACAGCCCTGAGGAGGGAGTGGGTTAATGAACGCACCGGACGAGCCGCCGGTGGGCGCCCCGAGCATCGGCGCCCAGCAAGCACGGCGTTGCATCGACACCTACATCGACGCCTGGAACGAGCCCCAGGCGGACAAGCGCAGGCAGATGCTCGCCCAGGCGATGACCGACGACGGCGCATACGCGGACCCGGCCAGGACGGACAGCCGCGCTGATCTCGTCGAGTGCATTGGTGACGTCCTTGATAAGGAGCCGGGCAGGCGGATCGTGCGCACCAGCGAGGTGGACGCGCATAACCAGAGGACTGCGCGTGATCGAGCGCGTCAGCGGGCAGCGATGACTGACCGTAGCCACGCAGGTCAGGACAGACGACGAAGTGCGTGGCCGCAAGTTGTGGAGCGACCCGGTGCCACGTCGTGTGCGTGCGGGGATGCCCGTGTAGGAGCACGACGGCCGATCCGTCACCACCGTGTCGAACGCGGAGGCGCACCTCCCCGATATCGAAGTAGTCCAGCGCAAAGCCATCGAACATGGGGGACTCCTACCCCGATCAGGCGGACGACGACCGACGAAGAGTCTCCGAGGTGGGCCGCGTCGAGCATCGACTGCGTCGTATGCGCGAGCTGCTCGTCGACGAGTCGACGACCCGTTGCGATGACTGTCGCCCCGACCGTCCGCCTCTCGATGCTGTCATCCTCAGAAACCCCAGGGCGAGTCTGTTCTTAGCGGAGCGAGCACGCAGCCCAGGACGATCGGCAGGATCCAAGATGTCCCGTCAGAGTCGCACCACCACGATCGCGCCGCGTGTGCTGCCTGTGACCCCTGGACCGCCAGCTACGAGCTGGATCGGCAGAGTGAGCAGTCCACTTGCCGGGCGCGCCGGCAGGCGCACGACAATCGTCCGGAGCAGGCGGCCGATGTGGTAATGCTGACCGCCTCTGGTGAGCGTCGCCGCGGTGCTGGCAGCGACCCTCACGGTGATCGTGCGAGACCGGTGGCGAATCACATCCGGCGCGCTCAGTTGCAGCAGACGTACCCGCGCCGGGACGACGTGCAGGACACGCTGGAGGGTGGTTTGGCGGCCGGTTTGATCGCGGACGACGAGCCGGAGCAGCACCCGTCCTGCCGGTAGGGTGGCTTCTAGCCGCTCGCCTGAACCCAGCCGGTGCCGGCCGGCGTACCAGGTGAGCGCGCGGCCACGGAGCAGACGGTGGTGGTCATCGAACGCGCTGCCGATCAGCACTGTGCGCTCGTCACCGCGCACCGGCTCGCCCGGGCCCGGGCGGACTATCTGGGCGACGGGCGACGTCCCGTCGGCGCGGAACACCGGCGAGATCACGTTCGCTTCGTTGAAGCCGTCGTTGACGTAAACGCGGATCCGGGCGCGGCGGCTGCCCTCGAGGAACCGTCCCGGGACGCTGGCCTCGCCCGTGCTCGGACCGTTGAAGACCGTCCGCCAGCTGCGGCCGCCGTCGAACGAGTAGTCAACCGTCGCCTGGAGCTGATCGCCCTCGGGGTCGGTAGCTGACCAGCGGACCGCCAGGCTGCCGTGGGCCCGCGCTCTCGCGCGCCGTGTCGGTGCGAGCAGCCGCACGCGTGGTGCGCCGTTGCGCTGCTTGCGGTCGAGCACAACCGCGTGGCTCGTGAGCTCGACCGCGGCTGCACCGACCGGCACCGGCGCCTCGAAGGTGGCGGCGCCGGGAGCGTCGGTCAGCTGCTGGACTTGGACCCCCTCCTCCACCAGCACCCGTCCCGCGGAGTCGAGCGCGCGCAGCCGCAGCGAGGAGCTCGGGGCCGCCGCCGGGATCGCATCGTGACCGTGCGGCTGCACCACGCGGACGATCCGGGCGCCCTCCGCGCCAGCGACACCGACGACGAACGCTTGACCGCCGACCCCTGTCGCCGCGGCGCGCGCCAACGAGGGGTGGTCGGTCGCCGGCGCCCCCGGCAGCCCCGCGTAGCTCCTGAGCGTGGCGAAGGTGTGATTCCAATTGCGCGGCGACAGCCACAGGTTCGCTTCGGTCCCGCAGTAGGACATCAGGTCGAACAGCGGAGCTACCGCATAATCCAGTACCGGCGTGACCGGCGTAGCGGTGGATTGGTCGAAGTCAATGCCCTGCAGGCGCCCGGTCTGGTCCGGTGCCCAGCTCTCGCCGATCTGGCCGCCGGTGCCACCGCCGCAGGCGGCGCTGGCATGGGGCAGGCCGAGAACATGCCCGAGCTCGTGCGCGGCAGCTCCGATCGGGCGATTAGCACTCCCGTCGTTGACCAGGAATAGCGGGTGCAGGGCCTCGGACCGGGACTGAGCGGTGGCGAGCGTCCCGTGGGCAAGGTCGGTCCAGCCCCCCTCGGTGAGGCTCCCGCCGGCGCTCCCCGGGTACTTGTAGTCGTGGACCGCGACAGTCGCGTCGAAGCCGCTGTCCGGGTTCTCCGTCTCCCACTGCGCCACCACCGCGGCGATCGCACCTTCCCGGCAAGAGCGCGTGGCGGTGGACACGGTCTGCGGCACGATCGGCGTGGTCGCCGTCGCCGCCGTGCTCCCATAACGCAAACCGTTGCAGGTGAACACAGGAGCGGTCTCGCCCTTCAGCGCAACCGGGGCTGCGGTCGCGGTGAGCGTCTCCTGATCGCGAACGCCGATCCAATTGGCGTACGGCCACACCGACATGCGTTCACCGCCGGGGTAGAGCTGGCGGGCCTTCGACAGCACCTTGTCGGGGGCGGTGATGCTCCCAACAGGATTCTGGCCGTTGCCGAGCAGCTCGAACGAGCGGATCTGAAGCGGGAGCAGGTGCAGGGCGGGCAGATGGTCGAGCCGGAAGCTGTTATCCGGGGAACAGTCGCGGTTGACCAGGATGTTCAGGTTCTTCACCGTAAGCTGTCTGGGGTTGCACTCGACGGCGATCAGCTTGGGCGTCCCGGCGGGGAACCCAATCGTCGCGACGAGGTCGATCGTGGCCCCGCGGCCCCTCGCCGCAACCTGCAGCCACTTCGCCGGGATCTGGAACTGCACGCCGTATGCCGGATCGTTGCGCTCGGAGGGCGCCACCCATGGGGTGCTGCTGAAGCGGAGGGGTTTCGTCAGGCCCCGCGTGAGCGCTGTGCCGATCTGCCGGCCGTGGGAAAGCGCCTTCAGGGTGACCTCGAGGTGCTGTCCCGGGTTGTCCACCCCCTCGGTCCGGTCGACATAGACGACCGCCGTGGTCTGCTTGTCGGCATCGATGTTGACCCCGAGATAGCTCGTGCGTTGCGGGTCCGCGCCCGCCGTCAGCGTGCCCGCTGGCAGGTAGTAGTTGGTTGGGGTACCCCCGCCGGAGAGGCACGGGAAGGGGCCGGCCGGAAAGGAGAACATCGCCGCGCAGGAATTCGGTTGTACGACCTGGAACACGTCGATCCCGCGGATGCGAAAGTTGCCGTAGGCGTTGAGGGGAACAGTGGTCGGCGTCAGAGGGGTGAACACCGGCGTCGCGATCGTGGACCCCGTGAAGCTCGGCACAGTCACTCGGCAGCCGAACAGGCCATGAGCGGTCCGTCCGACTGGCTGGTAGGTGCGGGTACGCGCGACCACCGAGACGCCCCCCGCGGAGATTTGGCGCAGCCATTCGTAGGTGAATGCCTGACCGGGGGACAGGTTCCGCCACGTGCCGGGCTCGCACACGAAGCTGTTGCTGGATGGGCTAAAGGAGACGAAGGGTCTCCTGACATTGACCGGGACACCGATCGGAGGCGGAGCTGTCGTGGTCGTGGTCGCGGTGGTGGCGGCGGTAACCGTTGCCTTCGCCGTCGCCGTTGTTCTGCTGCCGCCTGTATCGGTGATGTTGGTGGTGATGGGGTAGTTGCCGCCCGTCGCGTAGGTGTGTGTGCCGGTCACGTCAAACCCGCCGCTGGTGGTGTTGCTCACTATCCCGGCCGAGCTCGTGCCGTCGCCCCAGGTGATCTGGGCTGAGAAGTCGCTGGCGCTTGCGTTCGGGTTGGTGTCGGCAATGTGCGCGACGACGGCGGTGAGCGACTGGCCGGCGGTTCCAGAAACGTTGATGCCGGCACCGGTCAGCGGGGCGTCCTGGACGGTGGCTTGGAACGATGCGGTTTGGGGGCCGGTCGGGCAGGTACGTAGCGTCGGCATGTAGGTGTAGGACACTGACCCGCTGTAGGTGCCGTCCTCGGTGTAGGTGTGGGTGCCCTGGATTCCTGTGCTCCCGTCCGAGGCACCCGGTGTGCTTATGCCGTCGCCCCAGATGATCGTCGCGTTTGCCAGCGGGCAGCTCAACCCGCTGACGACGTTGCCCGTGAACGACTGGCCCTCCACCGCCGAGACATCAACACCCGCCGCCGCGCCCGCAACGGCCGCCAACATCAGCAAAAGCGCCGCCCCAAGCACACAACCGACCGCAAGCCGGAGAAACGCGCGCCGGCGTGTGACGTTCGGTCGTGTCATCTGATCGCCACCCGGCGCACTTCGCTGGCGTGGGTACGTTGGGCGAGGTAAGGCGGGAGTTGCTGCAGCGCGTCATGAGCGCTGGCGGCATCCACGGTCCAGTACATGTGATGGTCGCCGTTGGCGCATGAGGCCATCGTGTCAAGGCCGCGCAAGGGACTGTCGTAGCCTCGCCACGCCGCGTAGACGACCTGACAATCGGCTTGCTCGTGGACGTGGGCGAGGACGAATGTGGACATCACCGTCGGGACGCTATGCCTCAGAGCCAGGGCGTACATCGGGGAAATTCCCTCAACTTTCTCGCCAAATCTGCCGCACGGACGCTCGCCTCTGGTCCCGTTCCCGCCAGCTGTTTGACTGCCCGCTGCCTCCACGGGACACTTGCGGGGTGTGCGCCGCTGGGGTGTGGGTTGGCAGGGAGCGTGAGCTGGGCGCGTTAGACGACGCTCTCGGACGTCTCGCGGGCGGTCAGGGGGGTGCGTGGCTGATTTCCGGCGAGCCCGGCATCGGCAAGTCACGGCTGCTCGCGGAGGCCGGCCACCGAGCCGTGGCGAGCGGCGCGCATGTGTTCGAAGGTCAGGCCGCCGAGCTGGAGCGCGACTTCCCCTTTGGTGTGTTCGTTGATGCGCTCGATCCGTATCTCGCCTCGCTCGAGCACGGAGCGCTGCAGGGATTGGGCGACGAGCAGCGTCGGCTGCTAGCGCTAATCTTCCCGGCCTGGGCCACGCGGGAGCGCGAAGGCGCGCTCGTTGCTCAGGAGCGCTTTCGTTGCTACCGCGCAGTGGGTGACCTGCTCGGCGCGCTGGCGGCGCGCCGCCGCTTGGTGCTGATCCTCGACGACCTTCATTGGGCTGATGCTGCGTCGCTCGAGCTGCTCGACCATGTACTGCGCCGGAGGTCGGGCGCTCCGGTGCTGTTCCTGCTCGCTCACCGAGCGGACTTCTCGTCTGGTGCGCTCGCGCGGGTGAGCGGCCGTCTTGAGCTCGGACCACTCAGTCCCGAAGAGGCGAACGTGCTGCTCGGTGAGGAGTTCGACTTCGAGGTGGGAGCGCGCGTGTATCGCGAGAGTGGCGGTAACCCGTTCTATCTTGAGCACCTCGCGCGGGCGGGGCCGCGCCCGGGTCCTGGTCCGGGTGTGCCGCTTGACGGCGAGATGCTCGATGTTGAGGTGCCGGCGCCCGTGCGGGAGGCGCTGGCCCGTGAGCTGGCCGAGCTCGGAGAGCAGACACGACGCGTGCTCCAGGGCGCGGCGGTGGCGGGCGATCCGTTCACGCCCGATCTGGTTGCCGAGATAGCCGGGGAGGATTCCGGGGGGGTGCTGGCTGCGCTGGATCGAACGATCGCGCGCGGGTTGGTCACGGGCACCGAGACGCCGGTGCTGTTTCGCTTTCGCCATCCAATCGTCCGCCGGGCGGTGTACGCCTCGGCAGGTGCGGCGTGGCGGACAGGGGCGCATACACGCGCGGCGGCGTCGCTCGCTCGCCGCGGGGCGGGACCTCTCGCGCGCGCCCATCATGTCGAGTGCTCAGCCGTGCGTGGCGACGAGGCGGCGCTAAGCGACCTGACGGCCGCGGGCGAAGCAGCCGCGGTAGTGGCCCCGGCGAGCGCCGCTCGCTGGTTTCAGGCTGCCGTGAGGCTGCTGCCGGAGGACGTTGATGATGGCCGGCGGTTGGGGCTGCTCGGCCCGCTTGCGTCAGCGCTCGGAAGTGCGGGGCGTCTTGACGAAAGTCGTGCCACGTTGGTCGAGATCCTGGACGCATTACCCCTCGAGCTCGTGGCGGCACGCATCCGGCTGATTGGGTTCATGGCGCTGATCGACCGACTTCTCGGTCGGCAACGTGACGCCCGCGTGCTGCTCGAGCGGGAATTGCAGAGCGTGAGTCAGAGCGACGAGGTTGAGGCGGGGGCGCTCGAGCTCGAACTTGCCGCGGACCGGTTCTTCGCCGGCGATTGGACGGCGATGCACGAGCATGCCGAGCGGGGCTTTACGATTGCGGCCGGCGAAGGCAGGGAGGGGTTGCGCGCTAGCGCCGCATCACTGCTTGCCCTTGCCGAGTACAGCATCGGTGAGGTCAGCGCAGCGCGGACGCGCCGCGCTGAGGCGCTCGCGCTGCTCGACGCGCCCGGTTCCGACGCCCGAGGCCTGCGGCTTGATGCGCTGGACTGGCTCGGCTGGCTTGAGCTGAGCGTGGAGGAGTACGACGCCGCCCGTCAGCACTTCAGCCGGGGTCTTGAGATCGGGCGCCGTAACGGCGGGGGCCATCTACTGGCAACAATGACCTTCGGGCTTGTGCTCACGTGCACTTGGAGCGGGAGGCTGGCCGAGGCGACCGAACACTCCGACGCCACGCTGGGGCTCGGGCAGCTGTCAGGATCAGACCGGGTGCTCTCGTGGGCACACGGCTTGCGGACGCTGCTGGAACTGCGCTCGGGAGCCGTGGGCCGTGCCCTCGATCACGGCGAGCAAGCACAGCTGCTCGGTGAGGGACTCGACGCCAACCCGTTTTCGGCGGTAAACGGCGGGTGGTTTGGTGAGGCGCTGATCGAGGCTGGGCAACCCGCCCGCGGACGCCAGCAGATCCTACGTGCGCTCGGCGGAACCGAGTTCCCCGAGATCGAGAGCGCCTACCGCCCCTACTTCTACGACGTGCTCGCAGGCGCGGACGCAAAGCTCGGGCGGACCGAACAAGCCACGATGTGGGCGCGTGCAGCCAGCGCGACCGCCGCTGGGCTCGCGCTCCCCGGCCGCGAAGGCGCCGCCCTGCACGCGGCGGCCATTGTGGAGCAAGATCCTGTCGTGGGCGCGGAGCTTGCGCTCCGCGCCGAGGCGAAGCTCGCGCTCGCCCATCCGATTGAAGCGGCCCGAGCGCGCATCCTAGCCGGCCACCACCTTGGAAGCGCGGGAAACCACGAGATGGCGCTTCGAGAGCTCCAACAGGCCACCGACGAGCTGAGCTCCCTCGGCGCCACCCACTACGCAGCCCAAGCTATCCGTGAGCGCCGTCACCTCGGCGAGCGGCTCGCACGCGGAGGACGTCGGACAACCACGGTGGCCGGGATCGACTCGCTGAGCGACCGCGAACATGAGGTCGCCCGCCTCGTCCAGGACCGGCTTACCAATCGCGAGATCGCCGAACGACTCGTCCTCAGCGAGAAAACCATCGAGCGCCACCTCTCCCGGATCTTCGACAAGCTCGGCGCGCGTTCCCGCGTCGAAGTCGCCCGCAAGATCGAAGCGCAGCCGCCCCGAGCGCGGTAGCGTAGCGACGGTGGTCCTGCGGGCAGTGGCGTTCGGTGGGAGAACTCGGGCTGAACGGCTGCACCTCCGGCACGGCTCCGTTGTGCACCACACCTCATTTGGTGCGGCATCGGATGCACGCCGACTGCGCCCCGAGCACCAGGGTGGCTAGGAAGCACAGCAATTCGCGGCGACATCACATTTCCCGAGTCCCAGATCCGGCCTGGTCGGGTTCTCTAGATGCGTCCTGGCAACCTGCCTTGCCTGCTTGCCCTTGGGCGAGGGTGTGACAGAGACCAGCCCTTCCCGGCGGTTCTGAGGTGCCGCGAGCGGCGACAGGACGTAGCCCCATGATGAGGGCCTTATCTACGAGCACTCGTAACGGCGCGGAAATGTTGAGCGACGTCGTCACTGACCGTTTGCCGTCGGCGGTCGCCGCGGCCCATTGGGTGTAGCCGGGGAAGTTGCCGGTGTGGCCGTAGACCGTGCCGCAGCGCATGCGGTAGCGGAAGATCCCAAGGCCGGCGGCGTTGGCGCCTGGGCCGGCCGGGCTCGACGCCCCCGGGACGAAGTGCAAGCCGCACTTCTGCTTCAGATCCGCCGACGACTGGCCTCGGGACCATGCGGCGCTTTCACGCGGCAGCGATCGCGAACTTCACTCAGTGGTTCCGTGGACCGGACCGTCGTTGCGAGGCATTGGCGAGGCCTTGCAGTCCGCTCGGTGCGCACGTCCTCCTCCTTGCCGCGCAGTCAGGGCTTGCTCCACCAGCACCGCGATCTAGTTCGATCCGGTCACGATCTCGGCGGCGGGCTCTAGACTCGTATGTACGGGTCTCTCAACCAAACCTGTACAAAAGAGTCAGATGTTCAAGCGCATCGTTGTGGGTTATGACGGCACAGCCGAGGGGCGTGACGCCGTGGTGCTCGGCGCAGCGATCGCCTCGGCGACGGGTGCGGGCTTATCGCTCGTCGGCGTCTTCCCGCCGATGCTTGTCCCGCTGCCGGGGGAGTTCAGCCGAGCGTCGTTGCGTACCCAGGCCGAGGCGGGGCTGCGGGACGTGCGCGACGCGGTCGCGCCGGACGCGCTGATCGAGACTGTGGTTGACCTGTCGATGCCGCGAGCGTTGCGCCATTTCGCTGAGCGCTGGCACGCTGACTTGGTGGTGCTCGGCTCTGAAAGGAAGGCGTGTGAGGGCCATGCCCGGATCGGCCGGCGGGGACGCCAGCTTCTCTATGACGCTCCGTTTGCTGTTGCGGTCGCGTCACGCGGGCTGCACGAGCAGGCGTTGAAGCTGGGCCGTATCGGCGTGGGCTATGACGGGGGACCTGAGTCCCGTGCTGCGCTGGGGCTAGCGGTTGAGCTGGCGCGCGGAGCGCACGCAGCGCTGGCGGTCCGCAGCGTGGTCGAGGACATGATCCCCGTGCTCGACGCGCGGGGATGGCTGGCCTTTGAAGATTGGAGCCACGACCACGTATGGGAGGACGAGCGCCAGTCCGCTCAGGCCGCCGCAGAAGAGGCAGTGCGCGCCCTTGGTGTCCCGGTCGAAGTAAGCGCCACCGTCGGCGAGCCCGGACGTGAGCTGCGGGCGCTGTCTGAGAGTGTTGATGTCATCGTTGTTGGCTCGCGTCGCTGGGGTCTGTTTGCGCGGCTGGTGACGGGAAGCGTCGGTGAGACTCTGGTGCGGGACGCTGCTTGCTCGCTGGTGATCGTTCCGCGGCCGACAGAGGCTCTGGCGGCGGCGAGTGGGTCCCGCTCCGCCAAGGTAGCCACGACGTGAGCCGTGAGGCGATGGGTACCGGACCGGTTCTCGTCGCGGTTGATGACGCCGAAGCCGTTCAGCCCGGTGCTTCGCGGACTGTTGATGACGACGCGCGCCGCTGTACCTGCGGGCTGAGCCGCAGCGGCTATCTCGCGAGGCGACCGTGCGTCCCAGTAGCCGCCG
>JALYTU010000512.1 GCA_030854125.1 Actinomycetota bacterium
GGAACCAACGCGATCCAACCGCCGGCGATACGCCCGCCGCCACGCCGGCGGCCTCGCTCGAAAGGCCGTGAGCGACCGCTGTCCAGAACCGCTGCCGATGCTCACGTCTCGCTACCGGCGGGCGCCCTGGTGATCGCATCGCCGTCCTTCCCGTTCGCGCAGTTGCCCAACCCGGTGGTCGTCCCATTTCGACACCTCCACTCCGAGGCGTTGCGACGACCGGTTGAATCCGCCATGCCGAGGTTGAGGACGGCCTTGCCGGTCTGGGTGAACCGCAGCTGCGGATCGCCGGTCATCCGTCCGAGGAGACGGAAGTGGTTGACCCCGTACGAACGGGACTTCGACGGGCTGTCGGTGACGTCCGCCTGGACGTCGGCTGTGAGGGCGGGCTTCCGGGCCATGGATGTGTCCTCCGGTGAGGTTGATCGCGTGGCCTTCGAGCAGCGCGTATGAGGCCGGAGCGGAAACCCCTCGCCGCAGGCGACTTGTCTTGGGGGTTGTAGCGGAGGCCGCGCGCTGCTCGAATGCCACGACAGCGATCAACACCTCACCGCCCGGAGGACACCTCTTTGCGGCCCGGCAGCCCTCCCCTCGCAGAGGACGGCCACCACCACTGCGGCGGCAGCCGTCCCTCATCGAGACCGGTCAGCTGGCTTCCGCTGCGTCCACCTCGGTGACCGCCGCCCCTCCGGGGAGCAGTTGTCGGCACTCGCTACACTGACTGAGGCCGCGCTCCGCGATGAGCGTTCGCTCCGCGTCGCTCAGCTGATGGATCTCCGTGCTGTCGAGGAGCCATCCGTGCAGGTTGGCGACGTGCGGGCCGCCCGTCCGCGACGGCTCCTTTGCCAGCATCCGCTCGCCGCGGCTGAGCGCCACCGCCAGGACGACCGTCGTCAGCCTCCCCAGGTCACCGCCGGCGTGCTCGATGAGCACGCCGAGCGCTCGGCTGACAAACCAGCCGCCTTCCGGGATTGGTGAGGTCGAGAAGGCCACAGGCGTCCTCGACCTCCTCGAGGCGTGCGTCCCACAGGCAGTGGTGAGGATGTGGCGTGCCGCTTCGTCCGTGCCGATGGCACCGTTGGCGAGAGCGGCCTTCAGTGCCGCTGCTCGTACTGGCTGCGCGTCGCGCAACTCCTTGACGGCTGCTCTGCATCGACGAAGCAGCGGCCCTTCCCTCACCGACGATTGTGTTGTTCGCCGGCTCATGCGGTACTACGGCCGCCTCCGACGCCCACCCGACTCGTCACCCACGTCCCGGCGTGAACCGGTTATAGGGTTCGATGCTCCGATAGCTCTTTCAGCAGGCTGCCGGGCCGGGGAGGGCCTCCCAGTTCCCGCCGTCACCGTCGTAACGTTCCGCGCCCCATACGCTGGAGGGTCCCTCGCGGCTGCGTTCCAGGGTCTTCACCGCTTCCATGGCCTTCGCCCTGATTTCGCGGGCTCGGCTCCCTCTGTCCTGGCCTTCGCAGACCAGCCTCTAACGACGCCGCAGGCTTCGCTTCATGCTACGGACCGTTGCTTTGCTCTCCCTTGCAGGGCTCTCGACACTGGGCTTCGACGTCGGGCGCTTCCCCCCGACGCCGCCAGTCTGCTACCGGGCCTCCTGGTAATTACCCGGACCTGACTCCCACCGGTTGGCGACGACGAGCTTCCGATCGAAGGTCGTTCTACATCACGACGGTCCTCCAATCTGATGGGCGCACGAAAGATCCGGGCTAGGTGGCGGCCTGCTGTGCGAGTCCACACCCCGCCCGGCGATTGTGGTGCTGGGCGCGTTCTCAAGGGTTGGCGGTTGAAGCCGTGCGGTCCCCACGATGTAGGACGCCTTGGCAGCCGACTGGCTCAGACGTAGCAGGTCGGCGTCGTCGACCGCGTCCCGGCCTACTGCGTCCGGCCACCCGGGCGGTAAGCACGTCAGCGGCGAGGTGCATGGTGCTCGACCCCCGCGCCGGCCGCCCGCCGAGCGACCGCATCGATGATATCTGCCCCAAACGCCATGCATCCCGCGCGATCACGGTTCTCCGCCCGAGCGGGTGCGCTCAATCAGCGAGGCGGCCCGGCCGTGGGGCCGGCCTGCTGACCACCTTGTACCCGACGGGAATCCCGGTGGGGCAGATGCCGCTCATCGCCCGGTCCACACTGGCGCTCGCTTCTCGATGAACGCGCGTGGGCCCTCCGCCGCGTCCTCCGAGGATGCAACACGCCGCATCGCTTCCTCGCTCTGCGCCCAGCGCTCGAGGTCTGTTGACGCGTCGGCGGCAAGCATCACACGTCGCGTCTCCCGCACTGCAAGGGGCGCGTTGGCGACGATCCGTCCAGCGAGTCGCAACGCCACCGCCAGCGCCTCGCCCGGCGCCGCTAGCTCACTGACCAGTCCGAGGGTGTGGGCGCGCTCGGCGGAGATGGGATCGCCGGTCAATCCCAACTCGAGGGCGACGTTGCGAGGGAGCGCCCGCGGCAGTCTGAAGAGGCCTCCCGCGCCGGCAACGAGTGATCTCTTCACTTCAGGAATGCCGAACGATGCGTTGGACGACGCCACCACCAGATCGCAGGATAATACGAGCTCCAGGCCCCCGGCCAGCGCCGGACCGTCGACCGCAGCGATCAGAGGCTTGGTCCGCTCCCAGCGGGTGAGACCGGCGAAACCGTGCTCCGTCCGCAACTCGGCGGTCCGCCCCGCAGCGATCGCCTTGAGGTCTGCGCCGGCCGAGAAAACGGGCCCCTCAGCGGCCAGGATGGCCACCCAGATTTCGGGGTCGGACTCGACCCGGTTGATTGCGTCGTCGAGGCCGCGCGCTAGGTCACCGTCCACAGCGTTGCGGGCCTCCGGGCGGTCGAGTGTGATGACTCCTACGGCACCGATACGCTCGAACCTAACGGTCATCGCGTGCAGTCTCCTCAATGTCGGCGAACCCTAGCAAGGCGGCTCGCCGAGAAAACGCCTGCTCACCGAATAACGGAGCATAACCCGAAGGACCAGTCCCGATCTTTGTAGACAGATTGCGCGACGCGTACCTGATCGTCCGGACCCTAGTACTACTTCCCCATGAAAAACTCGGGTGAGTTCAACCGGTCGACGCAATACTCGCGTCGAGTCTAGCCGCTGGCGTCGCGAACCCAAGCGTCTTCCGTGGCCGTGTGTTCAGCTTGCGCGCGATGGCGTCGAGATCCCGCTGCGTGAGCTG
>JALYTU010000513.1 GCA_030854125.1 Actinomycetota bacterium
GGTATATGTGGGCCGAGCCTGAGCCATACGTGACAACAGCGAGGAGCACCGCCCTCTCCGACCGACCACGTCATATAGGTCTAGGTGCTCGTTGGCGGCGAGCCTCGACGGCGATCTTGTCACGGGAAGCCCGGCCTGGGTAAACATCGGGGTCAACGTTACGGCTCGGCCGCGCGCGTACGTTTGGGCCGGGTCCGGAAAGTGCGGGATCTTCAGGGGACAGGCGAAGGGGCGGCCGGTTATCCGGACCGCCCCTTCGCTGCGCTCGGGCCGTGCGCCGGCATGAGCCGGGCACGCCTGGTTGATGGCCTTGCTACCCCGCGGTGGTCGAGCCGTTGTCCGGGCCGGTCTGACTGCCGGATTGGATGTTGGGACCGCCGGGCCCGTCAGCCTCTGAGCTGAGCGCTTCGGTCGGACTGTCAGCCCCGGTCTTCGCCGCGGTGCCTGAGCCGGTGTCAGGGCCGGTGTCAGGGCCGCCGGTCTGGCTGCCGGACTGGTCGTTGGAGCCGCCGGGCCCGTCGGTCTCTGAGCTGGGCGCTTCGGCTGTGGTGTCAGACTCCGACGTTGCCTCGGTCGCGGAGCCGGTGTCTGGGCCGGTCTGACTCTCAGACTGGTCGTTGGGGCCGCCGGGCGCGTCGGCCGTTGAGCTAGGCGCCTGGGCCGGCAACGACAGCAAGCTGGCACTCGCGGGATAGTGCGTCGCGGGCTGCTTTGCTGAGGCAATTACCGATCCGCCCAGCGCGAGCGCGCCGAGCGCGGCCAGCGCAGCGACGCCCGTGGTGATTTGTTTGAGCATGAGACGGTGGTCCTTTCGGTTGGATGTATCCGTCGTGACGCAACGTAGGCTCGCTAGATGACTTGGTGATGAATGCAGCCCGGGCCGTCATCTGTGATTCGTGCGACAGGGGTGCTCAGCGACGCGGTCTTGCCGCTCGCTCGCGACACGACGGTCTCAGGCGATGTGTCAGGCGCGGGGACGGTGAGCCAGACGTCGGCACCCCCCAGGGTCTCGGTTGGTGGCGTGCGCCTCGGCGGAGTGCGCGCGAGCGATGCTGCGATCGAACGATCGACAATCCGAGACCGCTGCCGTGGGTGCTGCGACCGGTGTCCGAGCGTGCGAACCGCTCAAAGGCACCATCCAGGAAACCAGGGGAGAACCCGGGGCCGTCGTCTATGACGCGCAGCACAGCTCCACCGCGGCGTCGGCCGGCACGGCGGACAGCACGATCGAGCCGGTGCCGTAACGCAACGCGTTGTCGACCATGTTCGGCAGCGCTCGTTCCAGCGCGCTGGATCAGCAACGCACTGAAGATCGGGTGGGACGAGAACCATCAAAGCCCTCCCCGCATCCTGCGTCCGGGAACGAAAACGCGCAGCGACGCCGCTCAGCAGCTCCACGATGCGCACCTCCGCGCGCAACCGCCGACACACCTCGCGCCCGTCGATCCCGGGCAGCATCAAATCAAGGAGCACCACGTCGTAGGTGGTCGAGCCAGCCATCCACAAAGCATCTTCCCCGGTCAACGCCACGTTCTGCGACAAGACCCTCCTTACGAAAACCGCGCTGCAAAACCCGCGCCAGCTTCTCCTTGTCCTCAACAATCAAGACACCCACACCGACACCCTCCTTCGCCAACATGAACGGTTCATGAAAGCGCCACGAGCGCGCAGGCGACGTCGGCCGGGCTGTCATCTCCAGGTCATCTGCTGCGCCTAGCGTCTGAACCATGGTGGACCCCATGAACCAAGGGAGATAGAACACGTGAGCCTGCTGAAGCTGTTGGGAGACGGGCGACGTCGACCGGCCGGGGCTTATGCAAGCCGTGGGCGGCCGGGGCCGGTAGGCCCGACCCCGGCCGAGCTCGACCCGGGCCGAGCTGATCACGAGCACCTGCGGTCACGACAGGAGCAGATCCTCGTCAGTGACCTGTTCGCTGAGCTGCGAACCCGCTTTCAGCCTCGAGCCGCTCGTGACGGCCGGCTCATCGCCGCCGAGAGAACCGGCGCGACCAGCGTGTTCGCAGACCGCCAACGCGTCACTCAGGCCATGAGCAGCCTGATCGAGAACGCCCTCGACCATGGAGCGGGAGCCATCTGTTTGCTCGCCGAACAGATCGACGGCGTCACGCGACTGCACGTTCGTGATCACGGCAGCGGCTTTCCACAACAGCTTCTGGCCCGCGTGTTTGACCGTCCTGGCCTCGCATCAGGCGGTGACCATAGCCTCAGCGTCGTCCAAGCGATCACCGATGGCCTCGGCGGCCATGCCCACGCCACCAACGCAGCCAGCGGCGGCGCGCACGTATGGCTCGAGCTTCCAGCCCATCGCGCCGCGGTCTGAGGCAGGGCGGATGTGGGGTCATCGCCGTAGTGACCCGAAGCCTCCTCAGGATTGCCGACTCTGAGCACGACCTGCGTCCGGTGATGGAGAGCATCGATGCTCTCCATCGCTAGCGAACCAGGACTCGCCGACACGCACGAGCTGCTTGCTCGACGGAACGGCCAACAGTCACCAAGCTGGCGGTCGCCGCTGCTCCATCGTGAGACTGAGCGCCTTGACCGCCGAGGTCGGCGCTCCCGGTAGAACGCCAGCGGCAGCGAGCCGAGGTCCGGGTTTGGCTACTGCTTTGCTGCTCAGTAGCCGCGAGCAGTTTGCCGGTGTCGTGCCCATTTGGTCGCCGCAGCAGCCAAGGGCGCGCCGCGTCTGCCAACCGTTGCGCTGGAGTTCTGCGCCCGGAACTCAACCAAGATCCATCGCATGTGACCTCGAGCACCCCTTCGAAGTCCGTAATGGCCGCTGGGCCAGACGGCATCTCCTACCGGGTCGGCGGTCCTGCCGGTACGTTGAGCCGGACCGCGCCGTGGTGTTCGTCGGCGTGGTCCGGTTTGGGGCGTTCTAGCCGGTGCACGGGTTGGGTACGCGGGCGGCGTTACTGTGTGAGCAAGGCTTGACGGCGCTTCGCGCCGTTTGTAGTGGCTGCGGCGGAGTTCTGGGCCGCCAGGGGCTGCGCGCCAGCATCAAGTCATCGTCTGGGCGCGCGTTCGCGACCCGCACCGGCTCGTCACGCTGCGTGGTGAGAATTGCCCACATCAGCGGGGCCGCGACGGCGACGAAGACTGCGCTGCACAGGATGAGGTTGAGGAGGATGGTGCTTGTCATTTTCTGGTTCCTTTCCTTGTCG
>JALYTU010000514.1 GCA_030854125.1 Actinomycetota bacterium
GGACGGTGTGGCTGTCGACCTATACCAAGGCGCTGCAGCGCCAATTGGATCACGAAACCGCGCGCGCCTACGACCCGGCGGTCAAATCGGCGAAGGTCGTCGTCCGCAAGGGCCGCGAGAACTACCTGTGCCTGCTCAACCTCGAGGACGCGGTGCAGGGCGGTTTCCTGGGCCGCGCCGGGATCTTGGCGCAGCTGGCGGCACGCTGGGCCGAATACTCGCGCGATGGCGACATGGTCGGCGGCGACTTGATGACGGGGTTCGGCGAGCTGAAGGTCGTGCCGACGCCGGCCGGGGTTCCCCGCGGGTATGAGGCGCTGCGACCGGGTGCGAGCGCCGAGCATCTCGGGGGCGGGCTGCGACCCACGATCGCGTCGACGGGCGACCTGATCGCGATGTCCGCCGCGCTGCGCCGCCCAGAGGATCTGGAACGGTTGCCGGCCCTGCGGCGCATCCTCGAGCTCGAGGCCGAGCCCGCCCGGCTCGTCGCCGTCCAGCCACCGCTGAAGCTCCCGCGCGCGCTTCGTCCGGGCGAGGCCGAGGAGTCCGCCAGGCCTGCTCACCTGCGCCGCGGTGGGCCGGCGCGCGGCCGCGGCATCGATCGCTAACACCGGCGGGTAGTCTCGCTGGCCAATGGCGCGCACCTGGCTCGCGATCGAGGTCGAGTTGCTCGGCGGCGGCGGGATCGACTGCGACCCGCCGCCCGGCCGGGTGATGATCGCCGGGCCGTCCCACACCTTCGCGCAGCTCTCCACCGTGATCGACGCCGCCTTCGCCCGGTGGGACCTGTCACACCTGCACGAGTTCGAGCTGCCCGACGGCCGCCTCGTCGGCTACCCCGACGACACCTGGGAGCCCGACGTCGTCTGGCACGACCACGCCAAGCTGAAGGTCACCCGCGAGCTGAAGCCCGGGATGGAGTTCACCTACGTCTTCGACCTCGGCGACAACTGGCGCCACCGCTGCGTCGTCCAGCCGGCCAAGGTCGACCCGCTCGACGTCTACGGCATCACCCCACCCGCACCGGTCGCGATCTGGGGGTGGGGGTGGATCCCTGACCAGTACGGCCGCCGCTCACGCGGTGGCGACGAACTCTGAGCGTTCCGTTTCCCACAAGCGCGGAAAGCCAGACACACCACGTGCACCCAATGGTGCGGGACTCCCCGTAGTCGGCGGATAACGACTACGGCGCCACCTGCGTCGATGCGAGTCGCGCGGGAGCCCTGCCCACCCCGACAGGGCGTGAACGTAGGCTCGCCGACACGTCAGAGCCCACCCGCGCCGGACACCGCCCGTGGCCGCATCGGGTCTGGAGCAGTCGACTCGGGGTCCGAGCGGTGAAGCGTCTCGAGAGTGACGTTTGGTGGTGAGCGGGGCGTGTGCAGCGGCGCGAGCGCCGATGGCTCAGGCATTCCCGCGGAGACGTACGCTCGCCTCGTCGCCGAAGCGGTGACCGGTCGGCGCCCCCGCCCCGGCCCCAGCGCGGCGCGATCGCGCGGCATTTCGTCCGACGGATCGGGCGTCGTCAACGACGATGGCGATCGGATCCACGCGTTAGCGCAGGTGCCGCCGGATCACGTCGGCGGCGCGCTCTGCCTATGTAGAGTCGGCCTCGCAGCTGCTAATTCCGTTCCCTGGGTTCCGCCCTCGATGCAGATCGGCGACTGTTTCCAGCGGAAACGACGGCAGGCCGTAGTCAGCACCCTCGGCCTGTGGTCGCACCCGTAAGCCGCATCTCTGGACGCCTACAGCCCGCTCGCATATTCGCCGGGACCGTCAAAGAGTTCTCGGCGCGCATAGTCGCTCCGTTTCGCGATGCTGGCTGCGTCCACGCGGGAGGCAGGTGGGGCGCTGCTTGCTGGGGCATTGGGCGCCAGTCTGGATAGGCTGGAGTTTGTGGAGTCACCCGACGCCAGCGCGGACCGCGAGGGCCGTCGCTCCGGTCGGCGCATCTCGTTGCAGACTCTGGTCATTGCGAGCGCTGCGTCCGCTGCGGCGTCGTTCGCGGCTTCTCGAATCTGGGGGGCGGGAACGCTCGTCAGCGCTGCGGTCACGCCGGTTGTCGTGGCACTCGTGTCGGAGTTTCTGCGCCGTCCTGTTCAGACCGTCGCTGAAAGCGCGATGAAGGTGCCAACGGTGTACACGTTGCCTACCCACAAACGCACGACGGCGGCGTCGTCAGACAGTACTCAGGTGCCGGAGGGCCCCAACCGCGGGATGCCAGCCGGAGCCACCCCCGGCGAACCGCAATCTCTGTCTCGAGGGCGGCAGCCGAGCCGCGCAGCCAAGCCACCCGCCGATACCGCACCCGCCGCAGGCTCGGGGGTAGGCGATCCCGGCGAGGCCCGGCGCTGGAGTCCTCGATGGCTACTCGCAGTCGGCACCGGCCTGCTCGCCTTCGTGATCGTCGTCGCCGTCTTTACCGTGCCCGACCTCGTGGCCGGACGGTCGATTACCGGCAATGGCGCGCCGTCGACGTTCTTCGGCTCGCCGAGCGTGACCAAGAAAGCAAGCTCGACGACGACGTTCAAGACGACCACCCCAACGACGACGATCACCAAGACCGCGTCGACGACAACGGCGACCAAGACCACGACGGCCGCTACATCGACGATCACGACGAGTACGTCGACCGCTACGTTGACCACGCCGACGACGAGCACCGCACCACCCGGGGTCAGCAGTACCACGCCGGCGCCATGACGCAGGCCCGCAGCCCGGCAGCACGCTTCCGACTGATCCAGCCACAGCTGGGGCGTGCCCACGTCGTGGTCACGGCCATCGCGCGACGGGCATCACCCGCTGAGCTTGCCCGAGCTGAGACGGCTCTGGCCGCCGGTCGGGTTGGCTTGGCGAATGCCGACAGCATCCGCCGATCGATCGGCTGGCCCGGCTGGCCCGGCGGGTCAGTGCCACAGTTGCGACACTCTCTGTTGATGGACTCTCTTGCTGCGTTTCGGCGCCCGACCCCGGCGCCACAGCCAGCGCCGTGGGCCTAGTGGTCTCGCGAGGGCCTTGGGTGGCTGGCGCAGCAGTCTCACAAGACACTCGTGGCGACGTAAGACCGGCTGCTTTGAGATCGGGGGCAAGCACCCCGAGTGGGGCAACCCGATGCCGGTCGCGTTTCGTGTTGGGACTCACGCGATCGGAGCGCTCGTCGAAGCGTGTCCCCGCCTCTGGCC
>JALYTU010000515.1 GCA_030854125.1 Actinomycetota bacterium
TCTCACCGCGCTGCCCGACATCCGCCAATGGCGCCCCGAGGCCGCGCCGGCGTCGGGGTATGAGCGCGACAGATGACGGCCGCGACCGGCGATCTGAGCTTTGAGCACGTCTACGAGGCTGGCACCCGGCCGTGGACGCTGCTGCTGTTGCATGGCACCGGCGGGAACGAGCGAGATCTCGTTTCACTCGGGCGCCAGTTGTTACCCGGGGCGGCGCTGCTCTCGCCCCGGGGGCAGGTCAGCGAGTCCGGGATGCCGCGTTTCTTTCGCCGGCTGGCGGTAGGCCGTCTGGACATCCCTGATCTCCTCGTTCGCACCGACGACCTGGCCGCGTTCGTCCGCGAGGCGACCGATCGCCACGGCCTGGATCCCGATCACGTCGTCGCGGTGGGGCTCTCCAACGGCGCCAACATCGCGGTCAGCCTGCTCATGCGTCATCCGGGCCTGCTGCGCGGCGCGGTCCTGTTGCGGCCGATGCTCCCGTACGAGCCCGACGCGCCGCTCAACTTGGACGGGACCGACGTGCAGATCGCGGCGGGGGAGGGGGACCCGTTCTCCTCGCCCGAGCAGACCCGGCGTCTGGCCGACATCCTGACTGGCGCGGGTGCAACGGTAACGGCGTACACCGAGCCGGGTGCGGGTCATGCGCTGAGCCAGGGGGACCTGCTACGGGCGGTGCAATGGCTGGCCAGGCTCGCCGGACCGGTGTGAGCACGGTGCCCGAGGCCGCCGCCGGCCCACGTAGAGTCACTGGTGTCATGTCCGACCCTGGACCGGATGCTGACGCCTGCCCGTTCGTGGCCGGTGACATCGGCCTCGCGAGCTGGACCGACGTCGAGGCCGACGCCTGGATCGGGCTGCTCGAGAGCCACAAGCGGTTGACCCGCGCTCTGGACGCCGAGCTCGAGGCCCGCCACGGCCTCACGTTGTCCTCCGTCGAGCTGCTCGGCCGGCTGAGCGCCACTCCGGGCCACCAGCTGCGCCTGTCACGTCTGGCCGCCGAAGCGGGCCTGAGCCTGAGCCGGGTGTCGAGGATCGTGGATGTGCTCGAGGCACGCGGGGTCGTCCGTCGTCAGACCTGCCCGAGCGACGCCCGCGCGGTCGAGGCGCATTTGACCGAAGCCGGCCTCGCGCTCGCTCGGGACGCGCAGGCCACACATGTCGCGTCGGTCCGCGAACGCTTTCTGGACCGTCTGGGCCCGGGGGAGACCGAGGCCCTCGCAACCGTGTTTCGCCGCTTCTCTCCCGCTGGGGCGGGCGCCTGCACCGCGACCGCGACTGACGCCGCGAGCGACACTGCGCCAACCTCCTAACTCTGCAGCGGGCAGGCTCGACGGTCTGCGCGAAGGCTTGGGAGACCGCGAAGGCGAGCAAGAGTTCCCCCACAAGTCGTAAACCGCCGCGTGCATCAGCGGTATCGCCAAAGTTCAGGGTGTCGCCCTGAGGCCAAGGCGTCCGACCGATGTCATGCTCGCCCGATGAGGCGACGCCGAACGGCATGCAGGTGCTCAGGGTGGCTCGGCGGCGTCGTGATCGGCTCGCTCACCGCCCTCGGGCTCACCGCCCCGCTCGCTGTGGCCGCTCCCGGGGACCTCGACACGTCGTTCAATGGCAGCGGAATGCAGACGCTCAACTTTGGCGGCACCGATCGGGCCAGCCACGTAGCGCTCACGCCCGACGGTCGGATCGTCGTGATCGGCACGACGGATGCCACCGGCGGCGGGGACTACGCAGTGGCGCGGTTCACGGCCGCGGGCGCTCCTGACACCTCCTTCAACGGCACCGGTAAGACGACGCTGACAACGACGTGTCCGGTCTGCCCTGCTGGCGTGTCCGACGTTGGTGGCGGCGTGGTGGTGCTTCCGGACGAGCGGATCGTCGTAACTGGGACCGGAAACGCGTCGGTCGATTTCGTGACCAAGCGGTTGAACGCGGACGGGAGCTTGGATACGTCGTTCGGGCGTGCCGGGGCATCGGTCGTCAACTTCGGCAAGAACGACCTTGCCAACGCGATGGTCAGCCAGCCCGACGGAAAGCTGGTGGTGGTCGGCTCCACCGATGCCACCGGCGGCGGCGATTTCGCGGTGGCTCGGCTGAACGCCGACGGCTCGCCTGACACGTCGTTCGGCACCGGTGGTAAGCAGACCATCGATTTCGGCGGCAACGATGGCGCGAACGGGGTGGCGATCCAACCCGACGGCAAGATCGTGGTCGTGGGTCAGGGGGACCCTTCCAACGAGATGGTGATCGCCCGCCTGAACGCCGACGGCTCGCCTGACACGTCATTCGGGCCGGCCGGCTCGGGCGGTGAGGCGGCGATCGATTTTGGCGGTCCGTCGAACGGAAATGCGGTTGCGCTTCACGCAGACGGAAAGATCGTGGTGGCGGGATCGACCAGTGCTGTGGGATCGGGCGACTTCGCGGTCGCGCGGCTCACGGCCAACGGCGCGCTGGACTCGACGTTCAGTGGGGACGGGAAGCTCACGCTCGGGTACGGGGCGCCGTACGAGGCGGCGGTTGGAGTCGCCGTCGAGCAGAACGGCCGGATCGCAGTGATGGGCACCGCGGACCCCAACCACGACTTCGTGCTCACGCGTGTGCAACCGGACGGCAGCATCGACCAGAGCTTTGGCACGGGCGGCACGGTCGCGGTCAACTTCGGTGGGGATGAGGAGGACGGCGACCTGGCGCTCCAGCCCGATGGGAAGATCGTCATCGTCGGCGACACGACCGCGCATGGAACTCCGGACTTTGCCGTCGCCCGCGTACAAGGCGACCCGGTGTTTGGTGGCGGCGGCCCCGGCGGCCCCGGCGGCGGGCAGGCCATGCCCGACGGCCGGCTTCCGGAGCCCGGCGGTTGGAACCGATTCCAGCTCGAAGTGGCCGACCTCGCGGCGACCGTAGAGCGCCTTCGCGAGCAAGGGACGCAGTTCCGGAACGCGATCGTGGACGGCGTCGGTGGCCGGCAGATTGTGATCGACGATCCGTCAGGCAACCCGATCGAACTCTTCCAGCCGAAGACAGAGGAAGCAAGGCTCTCGCCGGCGTCCATGTAGAGGTGCGTGAGTGTCGAGGTGCGCTGAGGCAGCCGGTGGCGTCGTCGAACTGAACATCGCTCGCCAGACTCTCGACAGGTGGCGAGGCCAGGCAACCCTCTCGCCATTGCGGCGGGCCCCAGGGC
>JALYTU010000516.1 GCA_030854125.1 Actinomycetota bacterium
TGCTGCAGGGAGCGCTCCGGTGCGGATCTTGTTCGGCGTTCGTAGTTTCCCGCAGGTGATTGCCGTGCGCAGTCCGGATGGCGGGCGCGAGCTCCGGTCTTACTGTTGCGCTCAGTATGCATCCGACCGCGGGGCGCCGCCGCGCAACATCCGCTTCACGCGCCGGCGAACCAGTTCTCGATGACAGTGCTCGGTGGACATGTGAAACGGAGACGCGGCGGCATCAGCAGACATTAAGCCATAGGAAGATCGGGACGGCGACTGCCGGACCGTAAGGAGATGCAGCGATGACCAGCAAGATGCAGCAGCCGAGCGACAGGTCTCTACAGGAGAACGTTATGCGGGAGCTCGAGTGGGAGCCGCGAGTCAACGCCCCCCACATCGGGATTAGCGCCGCCGACGGGTCGGTCACGCTCACTGGGAACGTGGCCACTTACAGCGAAAGGATGGAGGCGGTAAAGGCAGCGGAGCGCGTCCACGGTGCGAGAGCTGTTGCCGACGAGATCGAGGTCAAGCTGCGCGCTCCCCACGTGCGTGATGACAGCGAGATCGCTGAGGCTGTATCGCGGGCTTTGCGCTGGAACAACCTCATCCCCGAGAACGTTGATGCCGAGGTCAGGCAAGGGTTCATCACGCTCCGTGGCGAGGTCGAATGGCAGTTTCAGCGCGACGCCGCGGGGCGAACGGTTCGTGATCTGGTCGGCACCAAGGGAGTCTGGAATCAGATTACGATCAAGTCCCACGCCCAGGAACACGGGATCGACCGGCGGATCCGGGACGCTTTTGAGAGAAACGCGAGACTGGACGCAAGCGAGATCGAGGTGACCGTGAGCGACGGCACCGCCCACCTCACCGGCCGCGTGCATTCACTAATGGAGCGGAGAGTCGCTGCAAAGGCTGCCGGCTCGGCTCCCGGCTTGAACACAGTCGACAACCGCCTCTACGTCAGGCCATGAACACCGTTTGAGAATCGAGGACGGCCCGACGACGCGGTAGAAACCGCGCTGCGCTCGGAGGTTTTTCGTACCGATGCTCATAGTGTCGAGCCGGTTGAAGGCGCACCGCGCCCGCCGCTGCGGCGGGCGCGGACTCCGATCCCGCGAGTCGGGCAGTCGAGCTGCTTCACCAGCCCAACAGCTCTCGTCGGCACAGATGCCGGCGACCTTTGCGTCCGCTGATGGACGATGTCCGTTGGGTCGTTGCCGTCAAGCCCGCGAACGGTGAGAACCGAATACTCCTTGGTACTCGCCGGCGGCCGCGGGCTCTGCCGCATGGGGATCCGGCCGCTGCGTAGGCGTCGGGTTCGCCGAGGGTTTCTCGCTCGAGTAGGGCGTGCGCAAGTAGGTCGAGCTGGGCTCGGTACTCACCGAGCGTCGCGATCGCTGCTCGTAGCATTCGTCGATCAGACGCTTGACCTCGGCATCGATCAGCTCGAGTGTTCGCTGCGACACGACGCCGCGGGATCCCGGCAGGATGAATCCCTCTTGGCCCGGGCCCCGGGAGGGAGCTGGACGGCGATCGCGGGGTTGCTGGGGCCCGAGGACGATGAGGCGCAGAACCTCGAGCTCGCGTTCGGCGAGACCTCCAGCGTGGCTGGCGGGCGACTGGACCGGCAAAGGTGACAGACCCGACGGCGTGGCCGCTCTTTACGGAGCGGGCGGACCTCGACGCTGCCCAGCGTGCCGTCGAGTGCGAGGGCGCCAAGAGCGATCCTACGCTCCGCTCCGGAGACGCCCCGCGGGGCCACGCTCCGATCGATACGCGTGGGCAGCTGACCGCGGGGCAGGGTCCACGTGATTGCTCGCTTGAGTTCAGAGCGCAGTGGGGTAGGTCTCGGGCGGCTCCCCGAGCTCCCAAGTAGCGGCGTGCTCGAGCGGCTCCACGGCGCGGGTTGCGTCGAGGTGGACGAGCGCGTCGTATTGCCCGGCGGCACTGGCGGCGAACCAGTGGCTCTGGCGTTCGGTCTCGGGCCGGTAGATGACGCCGATCGCGCGCTCGAGGCGCGGCTCGCGCAGAGCCATGCCGCTGTCGCCGGCGGCCAGTGGGCAAAGAAGAAAGTCGGGCAGGCGCGTTGCGTGAAAGAGCGCCTCGTAGCTGCCCGCGAGCGCGGCGCGCACCCGTTTGCGCTCGGCAGGGCCGCCCCACTCCGAGGCGGCCGTAACGCTGCCCGTGTAGGTGGTGAAGCCCACGTTGACGGCGTCGCGGGCGTGGCGTTCGCGCATGAGCTGGCCGATGTTGAGCTCGCCACGTCCGCTCATCTCGGTCGCGCGCGCGTCGCCGACATGAGAGTTGTGCGCCCACACGACAACGCGCGCGGTGCCGCCGTGGCGGTCGAGATGCTCGACCAGATGATCGAGGGTGTCCGCCATGTGGCGATCGCGCAAGTTCCACGATCCCGCCCGGTCGCCGAACATCGTGCGGTAGTACTCCTCGGCGTTGGCGACCACCGCTGCGTTCTGCTCGGCGAAGAAGTACTCGTCGTCGGCGGCGACCCCGTCCCGCAACAGGCACTCGCCGGCACCGCGGCGCAGCTCGACGAGCTGCTCGATCACGCGCCGCCGGCACGGCTCGCCGACGCCGAGCAGCACCGCCTGACCGTAATCGGCGCTCTCGCCCGCGTACGGCTGCAGGCACTCATACCGCGCGCGGGCGCGCGCAGCGGAGGCCGGATCTTGCTCATCGAGGTAGGCGATCACCGCCTCCATCGACGCGCCGAGACTGTAGAGGTCAAGGCCGTAGAAGCCGATCTTGCGCGCGTTGCGGTGCCGCCCCTCGTTGTGGGCGCGCATCCAGCCGACGAAGTCAAGCACGTCGGCGTTACGCCACATCCAGGTTGGAAAACGACGGAACCCCCCGAGCGCAGCCTCGGCGTCCGGGTCGCTGCGCCCCCCCGACACGTAGCGGTTCACGCGGTACGCGTCCGGCCAGTCGCCCTCGATCGCGACCGCGGTGAAGCCATGCTCGGTGATCAAGCGCTTCGTGATCCGGGCGCGCTCGCGATAGAACTCATGCGTCCCGTGACTGGCCTCGCCAAGCAGCACGATCCGCGCGTCACCGACCAGCGCCAACAGCGCGTCATAGTCACGGTGTTCCCCGGTCAGCGGATATGCTTCGCGTCGTACCGCATCGAGCACCTCGCGCTCACCGATGGGGAGGGACAGGGTGGTGGACAC
>JALYTU010000042.1 GCA_030854125.1 Actinomycetota bacterium
TGGGGCGGTTAGCGGATCTCGGCTGGTTCGCCAGGTGGGCGCCTACCTGAGCGACCAGCAGGGAAGACTCGTCGGTGAGGTTCGTGGCGCGCTCGTCCTCCTCGTGCCGTCTTACCGCAAACCGGATGCCGAGGCTGTGCTTCGGGCGCTCGAGAACCAAGCGGATGACCCCAACGCGTCCACGCCGTTGATGTCCGACCGCCGTCGTGACCTGGGATGAGTGGCTTGATGTTTGGAACGAAGCCGCTCACGAGCTTCCGCCGGCTGAGCAGGAGGCTGTGCTCGGTGATCTGGCCCAACTCCGGGGATTGTGTGCAGCGATGGTCGCTCTGGACGTGCCACCCCTCGGCCTTGCAGCCACAGGCCACGAATTCTCCGCACGAGAGCCAGATCTCCACCGACTTATCGCCGAGGTAACGGCAGGTTCAGGCCAGCGTCCGGCCGCCTGATTCCCATTGGAACCGAGCCTGAGTTCAGTTACTACCGCCGCTATATCCCTGGGGGCCTCGCGGACCCCGACTGCTGTTGCTCGGTGGGTGTCGTTGGCCGACTCGCCAGCGAGGGAGGGACCCCGTTCTGGGCGCGCTATCACCGGAAGACGTCGAGCTTCCGGGAGGCGGCCGACCGGATCATGGCCTCACGATTGGCCACGGATGCACGTGGCGACGGCGGCCATATCTGGCTGCCACTGCGTGTCTCGAAAGACCGCAGCGGAGCCGCCATCATCGACGAACCGGCCGACGGGATCGAAACAATCCGCGCGGTGGCGGCCGGCTCCGAGTCGGCTTAGGCTCGGCCCTTGACTGGGAAGCACTGCACCCGAGAGGCAACGTCTTCCGGAGTGACGACCACGCTCCTCTCACAGACCGGCTAGAGCCGAACCAGCGGGTCCGACGTTCTCGAACAACAAGAAAGCCCCGGCGACGCCTGCACGAGCCCCCAGGCTAACCGCAACCCCTGGAGGCGCTCATGAGCAGCCGCAGCCCGGAGCCTAGCGAGGGCATTCCAGACCACGCTGGTCTGGTTCCCGACGAGATCCACGAACTGATCCGGCGGGCGCATTGGCAATCAGCGAAGTCCACCGAGGACATTGCCCCTCACCAGTACGTGGTGATCGGCTGGAACAAGGACGACCTCACCGACGAGGAGTTCTGGTTCTTCGTCCGAATGATCACGGACCTGGGCCGGCTGGAGGAGTGGACCCCGCCTGATGAGTGGGTCCGGCGCTGGGGCGGGCGTCCCATGCGGAACCGCTACCTCTACGTCGGGGAACACGCCTACTGGTTCACGCGCCCACGCGTGGCGATGTTGAACCGCGAGCACGTCTCAGTGCAGGAGGCGACTCCGACCAGGCGGGTGGTGAAACCATGAGCCGCAGCGAAGCTACCTAGCCAACAGTCCGAGGCCTAATGGTTTACCTACCCTGCGTGATCTACGCCGTCAAGAGCACCGAGGACAAGCACGGCTCGATCCCGCGCAGCTGGAGGACCGCCGCCAGATGGCAGAGCGCGAAGGCTAGACCGTCCTGGGTGAGTCCACGACGAGGTCTTCGCGCCTATCACGGCTACCGTGGCCCGCTCGTCCAGGCAGAGAAACGGGCGACGCGTGCTCGGCACTCAGGATGCCGACGGCTCGCTCAAGGTGCCGACCGCTGACACGTCACCTGCTCCGTGCGGAACCGCGCCCGCGGCTGACGATCGCTTACATGCTCCGCACGTCACTTGCCCGCACGATCGGATCGGCGACAACGTACTCGGGCGCGACTCCGAACCGCCCCCCGCCGAACCGGCCCCGAGCCCACCGGCCTGCGCACGACGCCGGCACAGACCCGATTCCGCACCGAAGTGTGCGACGAGCTGTCGAAGCGACCGCGGCGACTTGATGCTCACACCGCACGGTCGCGCGCGGAGATGCTGCCGAGCGTCCGTGCTCGGCAGGGAACATCGCGCGCGGCGAGCGCTGGGCAACCAGAAGGTCAGGCGGCCGACGTAACCACAGGGTGACGCGCGCGGACACGAACGCGTCGACCAAGCATCCGTGCTTACTAGGAGTCCCGCGCGCGGACCTGTGCGGCTCTCAAGCGAACAAAGCGGCCCCGGCTCTGGTCCGATCGCCCGCCCCACCGATCGTGCCCGAGCCGACCCGGCTGCCGCGGGCACTGCTGCCCCAACCTCGCAGTCGTATCGACGCACCGCGCTTCGACGTCGATCAAGCAGAAACACGCCGGTCTCCCCCAAACGCCCCAACCCGCAGGCATACACTCCACGCACTTAATTGTGCTGAAGATGTCCGAAGACGTCCCGGACTCCGAAAACGCCGCCGTTACAGGCGAGTCGCCGGTCGAGCTCATATCGCAAGACGTCCTGACAGCTGCACAGCCGGACATCTGCGGACGTCTTGGGACGAGTCCCTGCAAATGGGCGGTTTTGGAGTGTCCCGACCATCAGTCGGAGCGGACCGTGTCGTCAACCACCTGCGGCACCGCAAACGCCTCGGCGACCAGGGCAGCGTCCTCGCTACGGGGCGCGTAATGCAGGTAGCGCATCGTCGTCTGAACATCGGCGTGGCCCATCCACTCCTGCACCCGGCGGATGTCGGCCTTGCCGATCATCCGGGTTCCGAACGTGTGGCGCAGGTCGTGGAAGCGCAGCGGCCGCAGCGAGGCGCGAGCCAGAGTGTCCTTGTAGCGACGACGGAGTGCCGACCCGTCGAGGTAGCCGCCGGCCGCACCGGCGAACACCAAGTCGTCGTCCCCAACCCAGTTCTCTCGCCGGCCGAGCTGGGCGAGCGCGGTCGCCACATCCGGGGCCATCGGGACAGCCCGGACCTTGCCGGACTTCGGAGCGGTTAGCTGTCCCAGGTGGTAGCCGGCCCTCACCCGGAGCGTCGCACCGGAAAAGTCGACGTCACGCCAGCACAGCGCCAGCAGCTCCCCCATCCGCAGCCCAGTGAAGGCCGCAGTCAGACACAGGGCGCCGTCCTGCTCAGACGACGCCTCCCGGACCAGGGCCCAGACCTCCTCGGGTGAGAGGGCCTGGATCTCACCGCTGGCTCGCGGCGAGAACTTCTCCACCTCTGCCGCCGCGTTCACCCGCAGGCCGTAGACCTTCCTGGCTCGGCCGAGGATCCCGTGCAGCTGGATCAGAAGCTTGTTCCCGGTCCGGACCGACCCCCCGAACCCGACCATCCACCGCTCGATCGCCTCGGCGGTCACATCCTCCACCGGCATATCGCCGAACGCCGGCAGCAGATGCGCCTCGATCGCCGAACGGTAGCCGCGCAACGTCGACGGCTTCCGACCCCGATCGTCACGGACTTAGCGCAGGTACTCGGCCGCCGCATCCGCGAACGTGGCCCCGGTCTGGACCATTCCCGGCAGCGTCCCCCGGCGCGCCACGTCCAGGATCTCTCGAAGCCAGGCCTCGGCCAGGCGTTTGGTGAAGTAGCCGGCCGGCGGCCGGCCGCGGTCGGTCCACGCCGGCCCGAGCTTCTTCTGGACCTGGCGCCCGTCAGGCAAACGGTACTTCGCATACCAGCACGGTCCACGCGTCCGCTCGACGCGGAAGACATGGCCCGTAGGAGGCGTGAACGAAGCCGCCATATGCAGATCGTACGCCGATCTCGGGACATATTGGGGACGTATTCCGAAATCGGCACATCCCAGAAAACGCAAAAACCCCGGCTAATCGGGGCTTTCGAGATGGGCCGTGGAGGAATCGAACCTCCAACCTTGGGATTAAGAGTCCCCTGCTCTGCCAGTTGAGCTAACGGCCCGGGCGCTCGATGTTATCCACCCTCGCGCGAGTGGGTCAGCAGGACTGGGCGACGCTCGGAGTCGCCTTGGCCGCGGTGATCTGCGGCTTGAGGGTGGTCCGAGTGAGTGGGGGCACGAGGCTGAGGGCCTTGGCCAGGGCGAGATCCCCCTTGCGGGTCTGCTTGGCGGCGTAGGCGGCGGCGGCCAGGCATTCGTAACCCTTGGGCGAACTCGGATTGGCCGCGGCCTGGATCTCCCATGCGCCGGCCTCGGCCGAGTAGTTGGCCAGTGCTCCGTACGCACGGGCGGCAAGGATCGCCAGGTTGGCGTCCGGGGTCTTGATCAGCGTGACGTACTTCTCCCACGCGGTGGCGGCGCCGGTGAGCTCCTTGCGGCCCGACGTGGTGAACGTCCCCGTGGCGCTGTTGTAGTTGGAGCCGGCGCTGGCGTTGGACCACCGGGCGCTGAGCAGCGCCCCCCAGGCCTGGGGGTCGGTCGGGCGTTGCCGGGTCTGCTTGATCGCGGTCGTCTCGGCCTGGCTGAGCGCAGCGCCTTGGGAGTTGCCCGCACCGCCCCCGGTGAACGCGTTGAGCAGGCCGCCCTGGCCGTTGCCGGCCCCGACGCCGAACAGGATCAGGCCGCCGCCCATCAGGACAGCCAGCCCGAGGTAGACGAACTGGACGGTGCGCCGGCGGCCACGGCTGCGCAGATCGAACAGCATGCGCTACTCGGCGTCCTGGTCATCGGCGCGCGGCCGCGGCGGCGCGTCATGCTCGGGCGCCGAGGCCACGGTCTCGGGCACGGCCTGGACCTCGGCCCGGGGATCGCTGCCGGGCTCATCCACCGTGGTCAGGTCGGCGAGGGCGCGTTTGGCGTCACGCCGGTCGGCGATCTTGAGCATGACGATGCTGACCAGGAAGAGGATCACCAAGGGCGTGGCCTCCAGCGCGCTCGTCACCGGATCTGCCCCCGGCAGCGCGGCCGCAATAACCGCGATGCCGACGACGGAGTATCGCCAGTGTCGGGTCAGGGTGCTGCCGTTGATGATCCCGGCCCGCTGCAGTCCGAGCAGGCCGATCGGCATCTGGAAGGTGAGTCCGATCGCCGCCATCGTCAGCAGCTCGAACGAGTACAGAGGCTTGGCCTGCACGAGGTTGTCGAAGTGGTTTGAGTTGTACCCCTGCAGGAATCTCACCGCGGGCGGCATCACGATCAGGAAGGTGAACACTACGCCGATCGCGAACAGCACCGGCGCGGCGAGCATGATGGGCAAGGCGATACGTCGTTCTCTGGAGCTGAGCGCGGGGATCACGAACGCATAGGCTTCATACAAGAGCACCGGCAGGGTCAGCAGCAGCGCGAAGTAGAAGCAGACGGTGAGGGTGGTCGTGAAGGCCTCACCGACTCCGACGGTGATCGGTAGCTTCGGCGCCGTCTTTTTAGGGAGATCGCGGGACGCGGCCCCGAACTTCTGCGCAGCGGCGGCGATTAGCGCTCGGTCGGGCGCGGCCAGGGTGGCGGATCGGGCCAGCTGGGTGAAGATCCCCTCCAACGATCCCAGGTCACGCCCCAGCTTGACCTGATCGTTGGTGAGGCCGCCGATGTGGTTGGACTGGTTGCTCGTCGTACTGGGCAGCGGGCTATTGAGCAGGTTGAGCAGCGTCTGGTTCTGCCAGTAGGACAGACCAAAGGCGACGACGAGGGTCACGGCCACGACGATCAGCCGCTGGCGCAGCTCATCCAGATGATCGACGACGCTAAGTCGATCCTCTTGACCGACCGGGCGGAGAACTCTGGGCATCGGTCATCGACCGGGCGCGCCTGCGCGCCCGTCCGCGTGGAGCCTCACGTTCAGGCCTTGTGCTCTGGCCCGACTTCGGCCGAGTCGCGGCGCTCGGCCGTCGATGGCTCGGCGGCCGGACGCGTGACCGGATCGGCCGGTGCGGATTGGAGCGCGGGCTTGTCGTGATCGTCGTCGTGGCCGGTGATGCCGTCCTTGAACTCGCGCATGCCGCGACCCAGGCCCTTGCCCAGCTCGGGCAGGCGCTTAGGGCCCAAGAACAGCAGCACGACGATGAGAACCACGGCTGCGTCTATCAGGGGACTGCGGAACATCGGGTCGGGCCTCCGGGATGGGGGATTCCAAGCGTAGCGGAGCGAGGCGGATTCAATGCGTCCAGGGCCGGTGGACACTCCTCAAGCTCAGTTTCGCGGCCGCCGATACCAGCCGCGAGGGAGAGTACATGAGCCACCAGCCAGACAGCCACTCGGTTCGCCGGATCGTCCTGCCCAGCGGGCGCGCGATCGAAGTCATCCGCCTCGGCCCCGAGGTAGCTCCCGAGCACGGCCTGCACATTTGCCCCGAGTGCTGCTCGCCCCTCGTGCAGCCGGTGGCGTGGGGAGGGACAGCCGGCGGCGGCTGGGCGCTCACGCTTCGGTGCCCCAACTGCGACTGGCTCATCGAGAGCGTCTTCGACCAGGATCAGGTCGATGTCTTCGAGGAGCGGCTCGACAAGGGCCTCGCCGACATGCTCGGAGATCTGCGCCGGCTCACCCAGGCCAATTTGGCCGAGGAGATCGACCGCTTCACCGCGGCGCTCGAGTCCGACGCGATCTTTCCCGAAGACTTCTAGTCTGCGGCTGACGCCGTCAGGCGTAGCGCTCGACAACCCCGTCGGCCACGAGTTCCAGGGCGCGGCGCTGGGTGGCCTCGAGCACGGGGAGCTGCCCCTTGGCCTGGGCGATCATCTCCAGTGCCTGCCTGCGCGCGACCTCGAGTGCGCCCGTGGTAGCGATCTGGTCACACACCTCTGCCGCGCGCTCGTCAGAGTCGACTGAGCGCGGATCGAGTGCGGCCAGCGCCTCCGACCGCTCTCGGGCCAGCAGCAGCGGCAGCGTGACCGTGCCGTCCAGAAGGTCCGCGCCGCGCGGCTTGCCGGTGCGCTCGGGCGGACCGGTCACGTCCAGGATGTCGTCGAGCAGCTGGAAGGCGATCCCGATCGTCTCGCCGAATGCGCCGAGCGTCTGCACCGGTCCCTGACCGTGAATCGCGCCGAGCTCGCACGCGGCCCGGAACAGCACCCCGGTCTTCAGCCGGCAGCGCTCGAGATAGCGGGCCACGGTTACGGCCTGCCAGGCGTCCGCGCGCTGCATGAGCTCACCGGCCGCAAGCGCGGTGCTGGCCCGCGACAGCGTCCGCACCGAGGGCAACGACCCGCCCGCGGCGAGCTCGTGAAAGGCGCGAGAGAGCAGCAGGTCGCCCGTGGCGGTGGCCATCCGGCGGCCGGCCGCAGCCAAGACAGTGGGCCGGCCACGGCGCAGCGGCGAACCGTCCAGCACGTCATCGTGCACGAGGGTCGCGCTGTGCACCAGCTCGACGGCAACCGCCGCGCGCAGCAGGCCGTCGGTCTCCGGCGGAGGGGCGCCGGCAGCCAGGAAGACCAGCAACGGCCGCAGGCGCTTTCCCCCGGCGCTCAGCGTGTCGCCGGCATAGCCGGCCAGCGGCTCGCCGTGGCCGGTCGCCAGCTCGGTCATCCGCGCCTCCAGGCGGCCGATCAGCCGGGAGGCGGGAGCACCCCCGGCATCGAGCACCGCCTGGATGCTCGAGACGGCCGGGCCGCCGCCGAACCCCGAGCGCGTACTCATCGAACCGGGACCTCGCCCACGTGCAGAGCGATGATTCCGCCGGCCGTGAGGACGTAGCGCACGGGGGCGAGGCCGAGATCCCACATCAGGGCGGCCAGCGCCTGCGGCGGCGGGAACCGCCTCACCGAATTGGGGAGGTACG
Organism: Actinomycetota bacterium; assembly: GCA_030854125.1. GTDB lineage: Bacteria > Actinomycetota > Thermoleophilia > Solirubrobacterales > Solirubrobacteraceae > Palsa-465. The sequence goes on from JALYTU010000042.1 coordinate 7,542, forward strand.
CGTAGGCCTCCGGGTCCCCCGCCAGGCGTCCGAGACCCGGGACGAGGTGATCGAACCAGAGCTCCAGGAAGGTCGACAGCGGGGGCCGGGTGGGAGTCGTGATCTCGAGCACCACGACGCGCCCCCCCGGCGCGACGACACGAGCCATTTCAGCCAGGCCCCGCTCGAGCTCGGAGAAGTTGCGCGCCCCGAACCCGACGGTGGCCGCGGCGAAGCTGTCGTCGCCGTAGGGCAGCGCCAGAGCGTTGGCGCTCTCAAAGTGCGGGTCCACCGACAGCGCACCGGGCGCGCCGCCCACCGTCGCGGGTGTGCCGATCTTGGCCCGCGCGAGCTCGAGCATGTTCTCGGAGAAGTCAGCGCCGATGACCGATCCACCGGGCCCGACCCGGCGAGCGAGCTCGAAGGCGAGATCGCCGGTTCCGGTGGCGACGTCGAGCGCCGCGTCGCCGGGTTTCAGCGCGGCCAGATCCGCCGCACGGCGCCGCCACTGGTGATGCAACCCGGCCGTCATCACCGCGTTCATGCGGTCATACACGCCGGCGATGCGATCGAACATCGCCCGGACCTGAGGTTCGGCCAGCGTTCCCGGGCCAAGGTCGGGGCCGCGGTCCGAGGCTCCCGGCGGCGAAGGTGCGCGCGCCGTCATGGCCGCCGAGCTACTGAAGCTCGGACAGGAAGGAGACGAGGTTCTGGAACTTCTGCGGACTGGTCTTGGCCAGGCCCGCGAACGAGGGCATCGGCGCGGTCGGGTTGCGCAGCGTCGAGGCGATCGCGGCCGGCCGACGAATCGACCCGACGTGGGTGAGGATCGGACCCGGGCCGTTGTTCCCGTTCGCGCCGATCACGTGGCAGGCCAGGCATCCCGATTGCCCGACGACCTGCTCGCCCGCCCGGAAGCTGGCGGCGGCAGCGGGGCTGAGGTTTGACGGCGGCGCCATGTCGACTGAGTTGGGTGAGCCGGTGGTCGCGCCGGAGTAGGTCAAGAAGGCCATTGCGAAGATCGTGGTCAGGCCGGCGGCGAGTGCGACCGGCCGCCGCGCGATGTGGCGTTCCGGGCTGCGGTCATAGAACGGCAGCAGGAAGAGCAGGACCATGCAGATCGTCGGCACGCCGATCGTCGCCAGAGGCGTGAACTTGGGGATGTTCTTCATCACCCGCAGGACCTCAAACAGGAAGTAGAAGTACCAGTCCGGGCGCGGCACGTAGGTGGTCGTCGTCGGATCGGCCTTGGGACCGAGCTCGGCCCCCAACATGGCGGCTAGGAAGATGATCGTGAGGATCACGATCGCGGCCATGACCGAATCCTTGGCCACCGAGTAGGGGAAGAACGGCTTGCCGGCGTTCTTGAGCACCGAGTATTCGCGGAGATACTGCTCCTTCTCGGCCTGGTTCATGCCGTTGCCCCGGTTGCGCGCCGGGAGCCGGTCATACCTGCACCTCGTGCAGCTCGGGCTCTTCCTCGTACACGTCCTGTGCCTTCAGCCACGGCGGAGCCGAGATGCCCAACTTGGTCACCAGGTACAGGTGGGCGCCGATCAGGGCGGCGATCAGCCCCGGGATGAGCATCATGTGGATCGCGTAGAACCGCGACAGTGTGGTGGCTCCGAACTCCGGACCGGCGCGCAGGAAGTCAGACAGGTAGGGCCCGATGAACGGGCCGGTGCCGTTGATGTTCACGCCGACGATGGTTGCCCAGTAGGACCGCTGGTCGAACGGCAGCAGGTATCCGGTGAAGCCCATCGCGAGGGTGAGGATCAGCAGCACGACGCCGATGATCCAGCTCAGCTCCCGCGGATACTTGTAGGCGCCGAAGAAGAACACGCGCGCCATGTGCAGGAAGATGAGGATGATCATCACCGAGGCGCCCCACTTGTGCATGGCCCGCACGAGCTGGCCTAGGAAGGCGGCGTCGGTGATGTAACGCACGGACTCATAGGCGCCCCCGGACGCGTCCGGGCGATAGAACATCGCCAGAAAGACGCCGGTCACCGCCTGGTTGAGAAAGGCGAACAGCGTCGCCGAGCCCAGCGTGTAGAACCAGTTGATCCCCTTGGGGACCTTGCGGAACAGCAGCCAGCGCAAGCCGCCCGACATCGACGTGCGCTCGTCGAGCCAGTCAACGACGGTGATGCCGGCCTCCTGGGCCTGCTGGGCCGGCGAGACCGTGCCGTTACCGTTGCCGTTGCCGTTCTGGCCGGGGCGCTTGGGCCGCGGTTGCAGGGCCTTGGGGAGGGGCGGAACGGGAAGCTTGGGCATGACTCAGGTGCCGGGGAGGATCGAGGTGGAGAACCGCTTGGGGTACAGATATTGACCGATGCCGTCCAGCGGCTGGGCGGGGTCACGGGCCGAGAAGCGCTGGAACTCGGAGTTGACCGAGTAGCGGGGGCCGACCTCGACCAGGCCAGTCTTGGGGTTCAGGCGGGTGTAGAAGCGGTCCAGCGGCCGCACCGGCGGACCGCCGGCGACCAGGCCCCGGAAGTCGTAGACGCCGCCGTGGCACGGGCAGATGAAGCGCTGGGCGGCCGACACGAAGCGGACGGGGCAGCCGAGGTGCATGCAGCGCGAGGAGAGCGCGATCCAACGGTTGTACCTATCCTCGGGCTCGACGTCGACCGCGGGGTTGCGCGTGCGCACGTAGGCGATCGAGTTGCCGGCCTCGCCCATGCCCTGGACGATCGTGATCACGCGAATCACATAGGTCGAGTTGACGAAGTCCTCGGGCTTGCCGATCGGCTGCCAGGAGAAGGGCACGCGGTCAAACAGCGGGCCGAGCGCGAAGCCGAGCGCGGGCAGGGTGAAAGCGGCCGCCGCGACCCCACCTCCGCCGTGGGCCACAGCGGTCATGAAACGGCGGCGGGTGATCGTCTCGCCGTCGAACGCCCCCGGCATCTGCCGGTCGGCGGTGTACTTGGATTTTGCTGCCTTGTGCCTGTCTTCCACGGGTCTCTCAGTTCAACGGCGGATAAACCGTATTCAACGCCTGGCGAAGGGTAACGTCAACAAAGAGGCGCCCGTCACTAGCCCTGGTCGTCAACGGCGGCGCGCAGGGCGCCGACGGCCTGCGGCGAGCCCGACCGGGCAAGGCGTTTTGCCTGCTCATGGACGGGATTCGTTCCCCACCCGATCGCCCGGGCGCCCGCGGCCCAGACGGCGGCGGTCAGGTCCGGTGACGCGGCCGCCTCGGCCGCAGCGACGAGCGAGATGAGGTCCGCCAGCTCGGCCACCGCGTCGAGGTCCCCGAGTTCGGTCAGCCGGGCGAGCCCGAGCGCGTAGAGCTGATCGCCGAGCAGCAGAGCGAGATCGGGATCGGCCGGCGCCAGACAGCGGGGAACCCCGTAGTGCAGCGCGGCTCCTTCGCTGACCATCTCGATTAGCAGCTCGTATTCCGCCTCATGACCGGCCGCCCGCGGGCCGGCCGCGGCCACCTGAGCCGGTCCCGGCGTCGCGGGATCAAAGTCGGCCGGAAAGACGGGATCGGCGCGC
>JALYTU010000043.1 GCA_030854125.1 Actinomycetota bacterium
ATGGTCCGATCGCTTCATCTCCGTCGGCTCCCGACAACTCGCGATACCGCGCCAGCCTGAGCGCATCGATTAAATTTCTGCGTTCGGGTGTCCTCGGTGGCTGTGCCACCGCGGCACTCATGGGTTGAAGACGACCTTGATCATTCCGTTCTCCTTCTTCTGGAAGTGCTCATAAGCGTCGGGTGCCTCGCTCAGGGGCAGATGGTGCGTCGCGAAACTGTCGACACCCAGCGGATCGTCCTCGATGAGCAGCGGCAGGATCTCGTCGACCCACGCCTTGACGTTGGCCTGACCCTGCCGGACCTGGATCTGCTTGTCGAACAGCTGCAGCGTCGGCAGCGGATCGGCCGCGCCCCCGTACACGCCGCTGAGCGAGATCGTCCCGCCACGGCGGACGATCTCGATCGCCGAGTACAGCGCGGCCAGTTTGGACACGCCGACGGTCTGCATCATCGACTCGGCAAGCTTGTCGGGCAAAAGCCCGGCGATTCGATGCGCGATGCCCGCGACCGGGGACCCGTGCGCTTCCATCCCGACCGCGTCAATCACGCTATCGGGCCCGCGGCCATCGGTCATCTCCCGGATCGCGCCCGGAAGATCATCGTGAGCCTCGAGATCCAGCACCTCGATCCCCAGGTCGCGGACGCGCTGCAGCCGCTCGGGCACGAGGTCCACGCCGATCACGCGGTAGCCACGATGCTGGGCGATCCGCGTCGCCATGTCACCGATCGGTCCCAGCCCGAGCACCACCAGCGATCCGCCGGGCGGCACCCCGGCATACTCGACGCCTTGCCACGCGGTCGGCAGCACGTCGGACAGGAACAGGAAGCGATCGTCGGGTGGGCCCGCCGGAACCTTGATGGGGAGAAAGTTGCCGAACGGAACGCGCAGAAACTCGGCCTGACCGCCGGGTACCTGCCCGTAGAGCTTGGTATAGCCAAACAGCGAGGCCCCGGTTGCCGTACTCGTGCACCTGCGTCGTCTCGCACTGCGAATGCAGATCATGACCGCACATCCAGCAATCGCCACAGGACACGTTGAACGGAACCACGACGCGGTCACCGACGGCGACCGCAGTCACGGCCGGGCCGATCTCCTCGACGATGCCCATCGGCTCGTGTCCGAGCACGTCGCCGGCGTCCAGAAAAGGCGCCAGCACGGTGTAGAGATGCAGGTCCGATCCGCACAGCCCCGAGGACGTGATGCGAACGATGATGTCGGTGGGATCGCGAATCGATGGATCGGGGACCTCGTCGACGCGTACGTCGCTGACACCCTGCCAAGTAAGAGCTTTCATGGTCTCGTGGTTACCCCCGCTACGGCGCCGTATACGCCTTATTGCGCTCCGATCCTGCGCGTGCTCCGATGCCGGTCATGGGCGTTTGCCTAAGCCGGTCACGAACTCGCGCACGCGGGCAGGACCACTCGTGGAGCGGGCGAGCGGCGGCGCCCCGCCATCGGCGCCGTCGCGCATCCCAGCGACCAGTTCGTTGATCGCGTCGATCGATGAGTGGTGCGGCGTCCAGTCCAGTTCCCGGCGAGCCCGGTCAGTGCTCATCACAGGCACGCCGAGCGCCATGTCAACCCAGCCCGGCTCGGCCGGTTGCAGGCGCAGGGCGAACGTCGCCGCCGCGGCACCACGGAGCAGCTGCGGAGATATTTTGACGGGCCGCGCCTAGAGCATCTGCGCCAGGCGGGCGTGCAGCAAACGGGCGGGCAGAAACGGCCCGGCGAACAGCCGCCGGATCTCGGTGGCTGCGGAACGCTGAAAGATCAACCCGGGACGCAGCCGAACTACCCGCATCTGCGGCTGCTCGCTCACCAGTCGATCGAGATCGCGTTCCACCGCCGCCTTGTGCCGCGAATAGAACGACGTCATGATTTCATCGGTCGGCCACGACTCGTCGACCTGCCGATCCTTCGGACCACAGGAGTAGGCCCCGACCGAAGACGCATACACCAGCGACGGCACCTTCGCTTCGACCGTCGCAGCAAACACGCGTCGGCTGCCGCGCAAATTGACCCGGCTGGTCACAGACTCGTCGCGACCGGGCTGAATCAGCCAGGCAAGATGAACCACCGCGTCCGCGCCGCGGAAGATCGGCACCAGTTCGGACTCGGCGACATCAGCGGCGACGAACTCAGCTCGCCCCAGGGAACGCAGAGGGGCCCGCCGCGCCAACGCGACGATCTCGTCGACCCCCCGGGTCGGCCGCCAACGCTCGTATCACTGCACTGCCCACATTCCCGGTCGCGCCCGTGACGATCACTCTCATGATCTGTCACTGCCCGCTCTCGACCAGAACAAGCGCCGGGCGTAACGCCCGCTGCTGTTGCCCCACAGCCGAGCAGGCATGAACAGCAGCAGCCCGGAGACAGAAGTGAAAGACTCGCATGTCCGGTTTCTTTCAATAGGAGGTCCTCCATGGCTGAGAGCGTCTATCGCGTGACCGAGGTCGTCGGCGTCAGCACCGAGTCTTGGGAGGCCGCTGCGCGCGTTGCCGTCGAGACCGCCGCAAAGACCGTGCGTGAGCTGCGCGTGGCGGAAGTCGTGCGGCAGGACCTGACGATCGAGAATGGGGGCGTCGTCAACTACCGCATCCGCCTCGGGATCTCGTTCAAGTACGACCCAAGCGTATAAGCCAGCAGCATCTTCGATCCCCTCGCTTCGGCAGATTACGGTGACCTGCCGAAGTGGCGGGGGTCGGTACGGTTCGTGTACGCCGCCGAAATGAGGAGCAGACATGGGTTTTGACCAGTACCACGAGCCGCCCGCGGAGCTGCCCGTGCAGACCCGCACCTTCGCGCGGCTGTGCGCTTCCCTGACCGAGGAGGCCGAGGCGATCGGCTGGTATGAGCAACGAATCGCGATCGAGCCAGATCCCGAGGCGGCGGCAGTCATGCGTGACGCGGTCGGCGAGGAGTACAAGCACTTCAGCATGGACCTCGAGTTCCTGCTGCGCCGTACGCCAGTCTGGCGCGAGACCGCCCGAGGAATCCTGTTCCAGCCCGGCGACATCGTCGCGAATGGCGAAGCCGCCGAGAAAGCGGTCGGCGAGGCCGACGAGCAGGCCAGCCAAGGAGCGGATGACGGCACCGGCTCGCTCGGCATCGGCAGTCTGCGTAGCGCGATCTGATGAGCAATCACCTTCTCCGTTCTCATGCTCCGATCAGTGACGGCAACTGGAAGCTGCTCGATGACGAGGCTCGCGAGCGTCTCGGCGCCGCGCTGGCGGCGCGCAAGCTGGTCGACTTCCTGGGCCCGTACGGCTGGCAGTACTCAGCGACGAATCTCGGCCGCGTCGAGAATGTCTCGGAGACACCCTGCGACGGCATCAGCGCGATGCGGCGCCGGGTGCTGGCGCTGATCGAGGTGCGCGCCGATTTCGAGATCTCGCGTGCCGAGTTGCGCGACGACGATCGCGGGGCCGCCGACGCCGATCTGGAGCCGCTGGATCGGGCCGCTCACCAGATCGCGGTGGCCGAGAACCGAGCCGTCTTCCACGGCTGGCCGGAGGCTTCGATCGAGGGCATCTGCGAGGTCTCTCCCCATCAGGGTCTGACGCTGGGCAGCAGTGCCGACGGCTTCCCACGACCGGTGGCCAGCGCCGTGGAGCAGCTGCTGCAGTCCGGGATCGACGGCCCTTACGCCCTTGCGCTGGGCAGCGATGAGTACAAGCGCGTCGTCGAGACGGCCGAGCACGGTGGCTATCCGCTGCGCGACCACCTGCGCAAGATCCTCGGCGGCCCGATCGTATGGTCCCCGGGCGTCTCCGGCGCCGTGGTATTGAGCCTGCGCGGCGGCGACTTCAAGTTTGAATCGGGTCAGGATCTCTCGGTTGGGTACCTCGATCACGACCGCGATGTTGTCCGTCTGTACCTGGAGCAGAGCTTCAGCTTCCGCGTGGCTACTCCGGAGGCCGCCGTACCGCTCAAGAGCTGAGCCCACTGATCAGCCCTCGGCCGCCCGCGAGCGGAGTGGTGGATTGCCGGCGCGACGCACGACCCGGGCCTCCGGTTATCCGTGCGGCTGGCCGGGTAAAGGTGTCACCGTGGGAATTCCGCGAACAGCCCGACGTCAGCTGACGCCGCTGGAGCCGTTGGTCGCGGCTGTCGAGTCGGCTCAGATCCTGGACGTCCCCGGCCGGGCCGTGGGTCGCGCGGCGCGGGCGATCCTGTCGCCGGGTCGAGCCAAGGCGGCGCTGAGCGGCACATGGCTGGGTCACGCGTTGCATCCGCTGCTGACCGACCTGGTGGTCGGCTCTTTCGTGAGTGCGTCGTTGCTTGACGTCGTGGGGGGCGACGAGTCCGGGCACGCCAGCGAGCGACTGATCGCCGTCGGCATCGCCGCCTACGGTCCCACCGCGCTCACCGGCGTAAGCGACTGGTCCGACAGCGAGGCCGTCGACGATCGCGTCCGCCGGACGGGTCTGGTTCACGCGGTCAGCAACGCGGCTGCGCTTGCTCTCTACACCGCGTCGCTGGCCGCTCGCCGCCGTGGGAGCCGCAGACAGGGCGCGGTACTCGGTGCTGCCGGGGCCACCGTGCTGATGACCGCGGGGTATCTCGGCGGTCACCTTTCCTACGCGCTTGGCGTCGGGGCTGATCAGACGGCCTTTGACCCAGGCCCAACGGACTGGACACCGGCAGGATCAGGCTCGCCGCTGAGCGAGCGCCATCCGACCCGTGTTGTCGTTGATGACACGCCAGTGCTCCTGTTCCGCGACGCCGGTACCGTATACGCGATCCATGACCGCTGCTCGCATCGCGGCTGTTCGCTCAGCGACGGCGAGGTCGACGGTCATCACATCGTCTGCGCCTGTCACGGCTCGCGCTTTGATCTGCGCAATGGTGCACTGGACCGCGGGCCGGCGACGGCGCCCCAACCCGCCTTCCAGGCGCGCGAGCGCGACGGCGTCCTCGAGATCCGCAGGTTGCCGCCGCCGTCAGCTCGCTGAACGGCCCGGGGCGTCTACGCATCATCTCGCGGCGCGGTGGTAGCGTCGATCGATGTTGAAGTCGCGGCGAATCGCGTCGGCCCGACCCCAGAACAGCCGCCGGGTTCAGACGGTCGAGGGCGGACTGCAGCCGACCGCGCGGGCGCGAGCGTGGGAGTTAGTTCGCGCCCTGCTCGACGGCTTCAAACAGCACGATCTGCTGACCTACTCGAGCGCCATCTCGTTTCAGATCCTGACGGCGATCATCCCGTTTCTGCTCTTCGCGCTCGCGGTGGCTGGGCTGCTTCACCTCAACGAGGTGTGGCGAGACCACCTGGCGCCCGAGATCCAGGCGAACGTGTCCGTCGCGGTGTACGCGGTGATCTCCAATGCGGTCACGAAGGTCCTCAGCGGCGGGCAGGTGCTGTGGGCGACGCTCGGCGGCGGCTTGGCTCTGTGGCAGGTGTCCGGCGCTGTCCGTGCGGTGATGGGCGCGCTGGCTCGGATCTACGGCACACCCACCGAGCGGTCATTCCTCAGGCGTTACTCGGTCTCGTTCGTCCTCTCGATCGAGGTCGGCGCATGCTTCATCTTGGCTGCGCTGTGTCTCCTGCTGGCGCCGTTCGTCTCGGTTGCCCATTCTGGAGTTGTCTGGGAGGTGATCGGGTTCGTCATGCGTTGGGCGCTATCGGTTGCGCTGCTGCTGCTCGCCGTCGGACTGCTCGTCCGGCATGCGCCGGGCACGGCGCAAACGCTGCCGTGGGTCAGTCTCGGTGCGAGCATCGTGATCGTGACCTGGTCACTGGTCTCGGCCCTCTTCTACCTGTATCTGACCAAGCTCGGGTCCTATGACTCCGTGTTCGGAAGCCTTGCCACCGTGATCGTCGCGATGGCCTATCTGTACATCTCGACCACCGTGTTCCTGCTGGGAACTCAGCTCGACGCGATCATCCGCGGGCAGTCCACCGGGGCGCTCAGTGGGGTGGGGAGCAGCTGAGCCATCGCCGAGCGTTGGCTTTTCTGGGCACACCGCGCACCGCGCAGCGCGATGATGACCTCGCTGTCTCGCTGGGGTCGGATTGCGACCTCGGCGCCGGCACTCAGTCCGGCGGCGTACATCGTTTCGATGGGCAGCGTGACCTGGTCCGTGGAAGAGACCGAGACGATACGGAAGCTGACGCGAATGGGAACGCCTCGGGGGTTACGTACCCCCGAGGCGTGTCTCCACCAGTCAGTGCTGTTACAGCGACTATGCGATTTCGGCGGCCGATCGCCGCTCGGCTACAGCTTGGTGATGTAGTTCAGGCCGGTGACGTCCTTGAGCACCTGGCTGGCGCCAAGGGGCTTGTCGAACGCCCCGCTGGGGGCGATGCCGTACTCGCTGTGGTTCCGAATGAGGCCGATCACCGCTGCATGGCGTGCCTCGACGGTGACGATGGACAGCGCGGCGGCCAGGATGGCCGGGTTCTTGATGTTGAACGCCTGACCCGAGTAGGCATGCACGCCCTCGTTCTCAAACGTGAACGAGGCCTGCAGGAACTTCCCGTGGTTGGAGGTATCACCGTGAAAATTGAAGCTCGGCTTCTTGATCGCCTTTGAGCCCAGCGCGCCCTTCAGCGCCTTGACGTGCTGGTTCTCATCGTTGGTGACGGTCCGCAGGAACGTACGCTCTTCAGCGGTTCTCAGAAACGGCTTGTTCCGCTGGTGCCTGGTGGCCTCGTTGTAGAAGCTCGACTCCAGATACTCAAGCACCAGAGCGAAGTTGAGAATCCCGATGTCGCCCGCGCCGAACGGCTTGCTCGGCGGACGGTCCCCGTTGCTAAACGCCAGCGCGCTGGGGGCGAGGGCTCCGAGAATCGCGCCACCGCCGACGATTGCACCGCCAGCGAGTCCGGCGCGACGTAGGAACTGAGAGCGGGTGTCGCCGTCCAGGGCGTCTATCGCCTCCGCAGCGGTTTCACGAACTGCACCGTCAGCGTCAATCGCCTCGAGGTTGAGCTTGTTACTCATGTTGCTCCTTTCGTGCGACAGACATGACCAGGGGTCTAGCTGTCGGCATTTGTTCTATACCGTTTACGTACCCGGATCTAGATTGGATCACCCGGGTTGGTTTCTTCGCAACGACCCCCGGGTCCTGCCTGCGGGCGGCCGATCGCCGGTCAACGACCCCACACGGTGTCGGCCACCCTGACGGTCAGCTCGAACACCGCTGCGGCGACCAACATCGCCGCCCGGAGCGGCCCGCACCTGCTGCAGACCTGAGCAACATCTGATATATCAGGAGAATGTCCGCCACCGAAAGCCAGGCCCTGCCCACCCGCCAGCGCGTCGTGATCATCGGCGCCGGGATCGTCGGCAACAGCATCGCCTACCACCTGAGCCAACTCGGCGAGACCGAGATCACGCTGATCGACAAGGGCCCGTTGCCAAACCCGGGCGGCTCGACCGGCCACGCCTCGAACTTCATCTTCCCGGTCGACCATTCCAAGGAGATGACGTCGCTGACGCTCGAGAGCATGCGCCAGTATCACGACCTGGGCGTCTATATCGAGTGCGGTGGGATCGAGGTTGCCCGAACCGAGGAGCGCATGCAGGAGCTGGCGCGGCGGGTCGTGTCGGCCCGCACGTGGGGGATCGAGCCGGTCTCACTGCTCACCCCGGCGCGGATCAAGGAGATGGTCCCGTTCATCAACGAGGAGCTCCTGCTCGGCGGGTTCTCCACCCCGGCCGCGGGCGTGGTGGACTCGCTGCGGGCGGCCACGATCATGCGCGAACGGGCGATGCAGGCGGGCCTGACCGTCTCGGCCAACACCGAGGTCCTCGGGCTCGAGGTGCAGCACGGCGCGGTCCGGGGGGTGCGCACGAGCCGCGGGGACATCGCGGCCGACCGGGTGGTCATCGCCTGCGGCTGCTGGAGCCCGCGGATCGCCGCGATGGCCGGAGCGCGGATCCCGCTGACCCCCGCCGTGCACCAGATGATCGACATCGGTCCGGTGCCGCGCTTTGCCGACACCAAGGGTCTGGTCGAGTACCCGATCGTCCGTGACGTGGATCTCAACATGTACGAGCGCCAGGACGGGACCAGCCTGGAGATTGGCTCCTATGCCCATCGGCCGATGATGTTGGACCCCGACGAGATCCCCTCGCTCGAGGAGTCCGCGCTCAGCCCGACCGAGCTGCCCTTCACCCAGGCCGACTTCGAGGACCAGATGGAGTCGGCGCTCGAACTGATGCCCGAGATCGTCGGCGACGAGTCCGTGGGCGTGAAGTACGCGATCAACGGCCTGCTGTCGGTCACCCACGACGGGCTGCCGCTGATCGGCGAGACCCCCGAGGTCCACGGCCTGTGGTCGGCGGCGGCGATCTGGATCAAGGAGGGCCCCGGCGCCGGCAAGACGGTTGCCGAGCTGATGGTCAACGGTGAGGCCGAGATCGACGTCTTCGAGTCCAACATCGCCCGCGCCTATCCCCACCAGAAGACCCGCGCGCACGTGCGCGCGCGAGCCGCCGAGGGCTTCAACAAGATGTACGGAATCGTCCATCCGGCCGAGCAGTGGGAGTCCGATCGCCGGGTCAAGCTCTCGCCCTACTACGAGCGCCAGCAGGAGCTCGGGGCCGTGTTCTACGAGGCGGCGGGCTGGGAGCGCCCCCAGTGGTATGAGTCAAACGCCCGGCTGCTCGACGAGTTCGGCGATCGGGTCACCCGCCGCGAGTCCGAGTGGGAGGCCCGCTGGTGGTCGCCGATCATCAACGCCGAACACCTGGCGATGCGGGAGCGAGCGGCCTTTACCGATCTGACTGCCTTCGCGATCTTCGACGTCACCGGACCCGGCGCCCTGGACGTCGTCCAGAGGGTGGCGATGCGCCAGATGGACGTCCCGGTCGGCCGGGTCGTCTACACGCCTGTGCTTCTGCCGGCCGGGGGCTTTAAGGCCGACCTGACGATCATGCGCCTGGCCGACGACGTGTTCCGGATCGTCACGGGCGGGGCGTGGGGGATGTCCGATCTGAAGTGGTTCGCAGACCGGTTGCCCGCCGACGGCTCGGCCCAGATCCACGATCAGACCAACGCGTGGACGACGCTCGGGCTGTGGGGTCCGCGCGCGCGTGACATCCTGTCCTCGGTCACCTCTGACGATGTCTCCCACGAGGGCTTTCCGTTCGCTCGCTGCAAGCAGATCGAGGTCGGCCCGCTGACGACGATCGCCTCGCGGATCTCCTACGTCGGCGATCTCGGCTGGGAGCTGTACGTCCCGATCGAGCAGGGCGCCCGACTGTGGGACATCATCACCGAAGCCGGCCTGCCTTACGACGCCGTTGCGATGGGCGCCGGCGTCTACGGCACCACCGGCCGTCTGGAGAAGGGCTACCGGGCCTACGGCGCCGAGCTCGAGGGCGAGTACGACGTCGTCGAGGCCGGGATGGCGTGGGGCAAGGTCAAGGACCAGGACTTCGTCGGCAAGGCGGCCCACGTCGCCCAGCGCGAGGCCCAGCCGGCGGCGAGCGCGTGCACCCTGACCGTTGAGGACCACACATCGAAGTCCGGGGTCAAGCGCTACATGCTCGGCGGGGAGCCGATTCTGACCCGCGACGGGGAGGCGATCGTCGATGCCAAGGGCCGGCGCTCGTTCGTGACCAGCGCCGGCGCAGGCCCGTCGGTGGGCAAACATCTGCTGATGGCCTACCTGCCGCCCGAGCACGCCCGGGTCGGCGAGGAGCTGCTCGTGCAGTACATGGGCGAGCAGTATCCGGTGTTGGTCGCCTCTGCGGACTCGAGCTCGGTGTTCGATCCCGACAACAGCCGGGTGCGCTCGTGAACGTCCTCGTCTGCGTCAAGCGCGTGCCGCTGACCGGCGGCAAGATCACCCTGACCGACGACGAGCGGGCGATCCAGACCCGGCATCTCGGCTTCACGGTCAGCCCGCACGAGGAGTGCGGGGCCGAGGAGGCGATCCGGCTCGTCGACGCCCACGGCGGCAGCTCGACCGTGCTCACGCTCGGACCGCCCGAGGCCGAGGAGCAGCTGCGCGACATGATGGCGATCGGCATCGACCGCGCCATCCATCTGATCACCGACGGCAGCGAATGGGACCCCCAGGCCACCGCCGCGGCGATCGTCGGCGCGGTCCACGCTCAGGATGAGCCCTTCGATTTGATCCTGTTCGGCACCGAGTCCGCCGACGCCGGCAACTACCAGGTGGCGATCCGGGTCGCGACCGCGCTCGGTCTGCCGGTCGTCAACGGCATCAAATCGATCGAAGTGGTGCCCGATGGCCTGCGCTGTGAGCAGGAGGTGGCCGCCGGGCGCGACGTCTATCTGCTGCCCACGCCGGCCGTGATCACCGTCAAGGAGGGCATCAACCTGCCCCGGTATCCCTCGGTGCCAGGACGGATGCGGGCCAAGCGCAAGCCGGTCGACGCGTCGCAGCCAGGCCCGACTCCGGCCCGCCTGGAGATGGTGCGGCTCGTGCTCCCCGCGGGCTCCAGCAAGCAGGCCGAGATCCTCGGCCGGGGCGCCGAGGCCGCGCTCCCGGTGGTCGCGATGCTGCGCGAGATCGGGGTGCTCGCATGATCCTCTGCTTCGTCGCCGGCACCGAGGACGAGCTCTCCCAGCAGGCGGTCGCCTTCGCGGGCTCGCTGGGTCTCGGGGACGTCCGCGTGGTGGCGATCGACGGCCCGTTCGCACCTGCGGCATGGGCGCAGACGCTCGTCGAGCTGGGCGCCGGAGCTGACGCGGTGATCGCCCCCGGCGACGATCGCGGCAACGAGCTGCTCGCCCATGTTGCGGCCAAGCTCGAGCAGCCGATGGCGGCCAACTGCGTGGCCGTCACCCCGGGCGCGCCCGCCACCGTGCGCCGCGTGCGCTGGGGCGGCAGCCTGCTCGAGGAGGCCCGGCTGGACGGCGCGCCGCTGCTGTTCACGGTCGCCGCGCACGCCGTCGCCGCCGAGCCGATCGCTGCCGTGGAGACTGTCGTGGTCAGCGACGGTGCCTCGGCGGCCGACCGCGTCGCCGT
>JALYTU010000517.1 GCA_030854125.1 Actinomycetota bacterium
GCCCGCGGCCGGCCCGGGCGGCGGCCCCGGGGGCGGGCGGGGACCGGTCTCACTCGAGACGGCCCGCGCACTCGCCGCTCGTCACAACCTGATCCCGGTCGCCGAGACGTTCATTGACGATTGCCAGACCCCGGTCTCGGCTTTTCTCAAGCTGCGCGAGGACGGTCCCGCCTTTCTGCTGGAGTCCGCCGAGCAGGGCCGCGTCGGGCGCTACTCGTTCATCGGCTACCGCCCGCGCAAGGTGCTGCGCTGGTCACTGGGCGATCCCGGCGACCCGTACGAGCTCGCCTCGGCCGAGCTGGAGCGCTTTGACGCCGCCGAGCTGCCCGGCATGCCGCCGTTCGTGGGCGGGGCGGTCGGGATGTTCGCCTATGACCTCGTCCGCACCGTCGAGCCGCTTGGGCCGCCCAACCCGGATCCGGTGGGAGTGCCCGACCTCGCGCTGATGCTGACGGACGTGCTCGTCGTCTTCGACCACCTCCTGCACACCGTCACCGTGGTCGCCAATGTCTATGCCGAGGACGACGTCGACGCGTCCTACCGGCGTGCCGTGGAGACGATCGCCGAGGTGCGCTGGCGCCTGGGCGGCCCGGTGCCCCGCCCAACCCGCCCGCCGGTGACCGGCCGCCGTCCGCCGGAGTTCACCGCAAACATGAGCCGTGAGCATTTCGAGGGCATGGTGAGCCGGATCATCGAGTACATCTACGCCGGTGACGCCTTCCAGGTGGTGCCGTCCCAGCGGTGGTCGGCGCCGATCGGAGTGGAGGCGTTTTCGATCTATCGCGGCCTGCGCGCGGTCAATCCGAGCCCCTACATGTACTTCCTGGACTTCGGGGACTTCGAGATCGCCGGGGCCAGTCCGGAGCCGCTGATCACGGTCACCGGACGCCGGGTGACCACTCGGCCGATCGCCGGCACCCGCCCGCGGGGCGCCGACCCCGACGAGGACCTGGCCATGGCCCGGGAGCTGCTCTCCGATGTCAAGGAGCGCGCTGAGCACGTGATGCTCGTGGACCTCGGCCGCAACGATCTCGGCCGGGTCTGCGAGTACGGCTCGGTGGAGGTCGAGAGCTTCATGGCGGTGGAGAACTACAGCCACGTGATGCACATCGTCTCCAGCGTTGCCGGACGCCTGCGGCCCGGGGTGGGCGCGCTCGATGCGCTGCGCTCCGTGCTCCCGGCGGGCACCCTGTCCGGGGCCCCGAAGGTGCGCGCGATGCAGATCATCGATGAGCTGGAACCGGTCAAGCGCGGCGGCTACGGCGGAGCGATCGGCTACGCCAGCTACACCGGGGAGCTCGACACCTGCATCCACATCCGCACCGTGGTGGTCAAGGACGGCGTCGCTCACATCCAGGCCGGCGGGGGCACCGTCGCCGACGCGCGCCCGGAGGCCGAATTTCGCGAGTCCGAGGCCAAGGCCCGCGCGGTGCGCCAGGCGATCGAGCTGGCCGTCGCGCAGCCCGAGTGGTCCTGAGGAGTGTCGTCGTGCGCGTACTCGTCATCGACAACTACGACAGCTTCACCTACAACCTCGTCCAGTACGTCGGTGAGCTGAGCGATCCGCCCCCCGAGATCGAGGTGGTGCGCAACGACCGCGCGACGATCGACGAGCTCATGGTGCGCGGCTATGACCGTGTGATCGTCTCCCCGGGTCCGTGCACGCCCGATGACGCCGGGATCTCGCTGGAGGCCGTCCGGCGCTTCCCCGAGGCGGGCATCCCGCTGCTCGGCGTCTGCCTGGGCCACCAGGCGCTCGTCCAGGCCTACGGGGGCCGGGTCATCACCCACCATCCCGTGCACGGCAAGACGACCCGGATCGAGCACGACGGCAGGACGATCTTCGGCGGACTGCGCACCCCCCTCGAGGTGGGCCGCTACCACTCGCTGATCGCCGCTGCGGAGCTGCCCGAGGTGCTGGAGCGCAGCGCGGCCGCCGACGGGGTGGTGATGGCCGTGCGTCACCGTACGCTCCCGGCCGAGGGCGTCCAGTTCCATCCCGAATCCGTGCTCACCGAGCAGGGCCGCGAGCTGTTGGCCAACTTCCTGGGCGTGAGCCGATGAACGGTCCCGGGCTGCTGACCCGCGCGATCGACATGCTCGCCAATCGCGAGGACCTCAGCCTGGAGCAGAGCGCGGCCGTGCTGGCCGAGATCATGGCCGGCGAGGTCTCGGAGATCCAGATCGCCGCCTTTCTGATCGCGCTGCGCACCAAGGGCGAGACGATCGCCGAGCTCGCCGGCCTGGCCAAGGCGATGCGCGAGCTGGCGGCGCCGGTCTCCACGGCCCGGGGCAATCTCCTTGACACCGCCGGCACCGGCGGGGGGCGGCGAACCTTCAACGTCTCGACCACCGCGGCCCTGATCGCCGCCGGGGCGGGCTGCACGGTTGCCAAGCATGGCAACCGCTCGGCGACCGGCCTGTCGGGCTCAGCCGATCTGCTCGAGGCGCTCGGCGCCCGGATCGACCTGCGCCCCGAGGATGTGGCGCATTGCATCGAGGCGGTCGGCTTCGGGTTCATGTTCGCGCCCGCCCACCATCAGGCCACGCGCTACGTGATCGCCGTCCGCCGCGAGCTGGCGGTGCGGACGATCTTCAACTTCCTCGGCCCGTTGACCAACCCGGCCGGCGCGCGCCGGCAGCTGATCGGTGTCTCGGATCCGTCCTACCTGGAGACGATGGCCGGCGCGTTGGCCCTGTTGGGCACCGATCATGCGTTGCTGGTCTCCAGCCGCGACGGTCTCGACGAGCTCAGCATCTCGGCGCCGACCGACGTCGTCGAGGTGACCGGTGAAACGATCACCCGCTCGATCGTCATCCCTGAGGAGGTCGGGCTGGCCAGCGCTCCCGCCGATGCGATTCCCGGCGGGGACCCGACCGAGAACGCAGCCATCACCCGCCGGATCCTCGACGGCCGGCTCGACGCGGGCCACCCCGTCCGGGGACTGGCCGTGCTCAACGCCGGCGCGGCGATCTACGCGGGGGGCGGCGGTGACGATCTCGGGGCCGGGGTCCGCGCCGCCGAGGCAGCGATCGACTCCGGCGCCGCCGCGGACACGCTGGCGCGCTTCGTGGCCATCACCCGCGAGCTGGCGCCGCAGGTGGTGCGATGAACGCGCTGACGCCGATCCTGCAGCGCACCCGTGCCGATGTGGCCC
>JALYTU010000518.1 GCA_030854125.1 Actinomycetota bacterium
TCCGCCCCGGCCAGGTCGTGAAGTTCTGGCCGGTGCTGCGGTCAGGGTTCGCCCGGGTCCGTTTCGCCGGAGAACACACAGAGATTCTCGACGGAAACATGGAAAGTGCCATCCGAAGCGGCCACCGAGTCGCAGCAAACATCGGCGCCCCACCACGACATCGGACATTCCACGGCAAGTAGCAGGGCCCCAGCGCCGCCATCTGCACCCAGGAGTCACGTTTTCGGTCATTTTGTGACTCTATGAGCGGCTTCAGAAGTGGCCAGAAGTGTTCCGTATGGCACCCGGAACGGGACTTCACCGGGCGGGTCTTTCGGGCATCTCCCGGCCAGGCCTGGGTCGACGGCCCCTTCGGCTCGGGTACCGCGGCCGGGGTTCCGCTTGCGAACACTGTGGAGTGGCGCGGCTGAAGCTTGCCCGCTGGTCAGCCATCGGCGGCTCGCGGCGTAGCGAGAACGCGATGTCGCAGCAGCAGCTCTTACCACCGCCGCGACGGCCTAGCCGGACGCCCTTGACCGGTCGCGCTGCTCGGCGGCGTGCTCGGCGGCGTGCGCGACCGCGTGTTCTTTGTCATCGAGCGACATGGGCCCTGGGTGCCCGGCGCCCGGCCAGGGGGTCAGCAGCAGCAGCAGTCGAGTGTCTGAGACGGCTCGGACGGCGTGGCGCTCGCCGGGATCGAACTCCACCAGCAGGCCTTGCCTGCCGGTGATGCGCTCGCCGGACGTGGTGGTGATCTCCGCTTCGCCGCTGAGGATCGAGACCCATGCTCGTTCGTGGACTTGGTGGTCTTGAAGGCTCTCACCGGCCGGGATGGCTAAGGCGATCGCGCGGGCGTCTTTCGTGGAGGAGAGGATCTGTGGAGTGTGCGGTTTGAGCTCTAGGGTGTTGACGTTCCAGCTATTCATTCGGCCTCTTGGATTTCGTGGAGCGGTCGGGATTGCTTAAGTCGACTGTCGGTAGCCGAAGTATTCGTGGTCTTAGTTGTAGTCGCGGGAGCCGCGGCCGATCTCTGAGTAGTGGGCGACGAACTCGATCCTCCTTGATCCATTTGACCCTGTTTGAAGCCGAGCTCGATCTCGTTGCGGAACTGTAACGGCGCGCTGTGACCGAACGGCAGCGGGACTCCCGTCGTGCGAGCGTCAGTTATCGGGTTCTATCGTGGCGCGGTGGATGAGTCCGGGTACTTCGCTGCGGGAGGCGGCGAAGTAGATCGCTACGAGCGCGTCAAGGGCGAAGGACGCGATCGGGCTCAGCAGCGCGAGCAGGATCGCGGCGACGTATATGAGCCCGCCGAGCAGTGCCCGGCGGGCGCCGGCAGCAAACGCCGCCCGGGCTGGTTCTGAGACAAGCTCGTCGTGAGCGGCGAGATAGCGCCAGCCGAGCGCGAAGGAGAGCCCCATCAGCAGCATGGTTGCGGCGTAGAGCACGGCGGCGGTTCGCGCCCCGGCGCCTCCCTGTTGGGCGTACTGCGCGGCCAGGGCGGTTGGCCAGGGGATGATCGATACGAACAGCAGGAACACCAGGGTGCGCTCGAGGAAACGCCGGTTGATGTAGCGAACGGCGCTCATCATTCCGTGATGCTCGATCCAGAGGATCCCGACCGTTACGAAGGAGACCAGGTAGGCGACGTAGGCCGGCCAGCGCGCCAACAGGTCGTGAGCAAGGTGCGCAGAGCTCCCGGGCCGCGGCAGGTCAAGCACGAGCAGCGTGACAGCGATCGCAAAGACGCCGTCGATCAGGGCGTGAAGGCGACCTGGTCCCACGAAGGCGGAGTTCCCGGCGGGGCCAAGAGTTCCTGCCAACGTATTGTTCAGCACGCGCCCTTACCGGCGGTCGGTACTGCTGGGGTCAGCGCGCACTAACGTGCGCCTGACAACCCTGCTCATCAATGACCGCTATCTGCGGCCCCAGTCAGGTTTTTGGTCATTTTCGTGACTCTATGATCGGCTTCGGGCAGTGGTCAGAAGTGTTCCGTATAGCCCCCCGGAACGGGATTCTTCACTGGGCGGGTCTTACGGGCACCCGCCGGCCAGGCGTGGTCGACGGGCCCGTCGGCTCGGGCGTGTCCCGGCTCGGGGTTCGGCTTACGGCACGCCTCACTGTCGATCGCCGCTCCAGCCCGTCGTCAGCGACCGTGGGGCCCGCAGGCGCCAAGAGTCGGTGACCCGCTCTTCCACCTCGTCGACGTCGACTGCCTCCAGGCGGACAAGGACGACCGTGTGCCCGTTGTAGTGAGGGGTGGTAAAGAACTTGCCGGGGTCCGAGGCGATCAGCGCCTCCTTGTCCTGGAGCGAGTCGACCCAGGCAACCAACGCGTCGGGCTCGTCTCGAATCCAGACGAACATTTGTGGCTGAGTTCGCCAGGAGGGGCGACCGCCGTAGGACTCGTGCTCATAGGCACCTGGCAAGCCGAGCGCGATCTGACGCACGTCTTCTTCGGTGACCACCGACGTCACACCGGCTCATAGGTGCCGAAGCTCCATTGGTTGCCCTCGAGATCGCGGGCAGCGAAGTCCCGCGAGCCGTAGTCCTGATCGGTGGGCTCCCGGGTGATTTCCGCGCCCGCCGCTCGCGCGCGCTCGCACAGGGCGTCGGGGTCCTCGCAGGAGGCGTAGACCCAGCCCTGGCCGACGCGGTCGCCGTAGGAGTCCTCGCGGGCGGTGCCGAACATGATCATGTCCGAGCCCCAGCGCATCTGAGCGTGGGCGACGTTGCCGTCGTCGTCCTCGTACAACGCGACCGGCTCGAAGCCGAACGCGTCGTGCAACCACTGGTGGGCGGCCTTGGCGTCCTTGTAACGGAGTGATGGGTAGAGCTTCATGCGTCCAAGGCTCTCACGCCGCCGCGAGCGCGTCTTGAACAAATGGGAACTCGCTCGGAGCGCAGCCAACCAGCTCGCGAAAATCGCGATTGAAGTGTGGCTGGTCGGCGTACCCGCTGGCGTAGGCGACGTCGGCAAGCGGCTCGCCCGCGCGCATGCGCTGGGCCGCGTGTTCGACGCGGATCAGCCGCGCGAGCGCCTTGGGCGGCAGGCCGAGCTCTTCGCGAAAGCGTGCGGCGAGATGACGCCGGCTCCAGCCCACCTCGGCGGCGAGTACCTCCACGCGCGCCGCGCCGCTCGTGGCGTGCAGGCGCGCGAGCGCATGACCCACCTC
>JALYTU010000519.1 GCA_030854125.1 Actinomycetota bacterium
GTGCCGGCTTGTTCGGTGACTACGCCGAGGACTCCACCGGGCTCGAGAGTTACGGGCAGGCCGGGCCTGGCCAGTGGATCACGGTCTACGCCAACAGCGCCCACGCCTTCATCAACGTCGCCGGAGTCGTGCTCGACACCGCCTGGTACGCGCCAGTCCAGCCAACCAACCCCGGAAGCGGGCCCCGCTGGCAGCCCGCCTCAATCATCCCCGCCCAATACGCCGGCGACCAAGCCGCAGGCAACGGCGGGTTCATCCAACGACACCCTGCAGGTCTCTGATGCGCCGACTCCACCTCCGGGTCCCCGCCGCCCTCGCCATGGTCCTGACCCTGGCTGGCTGCGGACTGAGCGACCCCTACACGAGTCAACACCCGGCGACGACCAGCACGTCGATGTCGGCGATGTCGACGACGACCACGGCGACCGTGCCCAACGCCGACCCTGCCCCTGAGCGCGGCGGCACGATCCCGAACGCCGCCCACGCAGCCCAGAGCAAGCTCGCGGCCAGCGCTGCCATGCCAACGCCGCAGGCGGCGCTCGAGCGCTACGCCAACCTCGACATCAACTGGACCGCCAAGACCGTCGCCGGCGTCCAGAATCAGCTTGCGGCGATCTCCGTTGGCGAGGCCCGCGCTCAGGCGCTCCAGGCCGCGGCCAGCTACGGCCACGACAGCACCCCTCCAATCCAGCCAGGTCGCCAACACTGGCACCGTCGTCGCGATCGCACCCGGTCAAGGCCCCGCGACCGGCTGGTGGGTGATCGTCACCCGCGAGACGACGACCGGCAGGGGCGACTACACCGGCCTGCCGCCCACCGACCACGTCACCGACGCCCAGGTCCAGCACACCCGCAACGGGTGGGTCATCAGCTCATGGTCGCCGCAGAGCTGACCCTTAACGCGGGTATTGCATCGGATGCAAGCCGCATCGTGCGGGCTTTGAGAAGCGCTGGCGGTACTGGGCGGGCGGGGTCGGACGTCGAACTTACCGGAGGGAGCGGGGGTTTCTTCGCGCCTGATCATGGCTGTCATCTGATGAAAGTAGGGTTGCATCGGATGCAAGTCGAGGAGCCGGGGCCGCGAGGTCTGATTGAGACCGCGCGGGACGACCGTGCGCGGGCTGCGTTGGCGGTGGTGTTCGGCGAGGATGTCCGTCCGTTACGGATGACGGAGGCGGTGTTCGAGGCGTTGTTGGTCGGGTGGGCGCGGCAGCAGTCTGCGCGTCATCTGAGCGAGGGAACCAAGCGTCGCGGTGCTGCGCTGGTCACGCGCTTTCAGGCCGAGACCGGGTTGTGGCCGTGGCAGTGGTCAGCGCTGCGAGTCGATGAGTGGCTGGAGGATCTCGCGTCCCCGCCGAAGCGCCGGTCGGTCTCGACGCTGCGTTCGTATCAGGCGACGCTGCGAGCGTTCTTGGACTACCTGACCGATGAGCGCTATCCGTGGGTCGCGATCTGCGAGACGGAGTTCGGTGGCCGGCCGGTGCAGGTGATCGACGAGCGCAACGCGATCGCGCACAACGTGGAGTACGAGGGGCGGCCCGGCCGGCGGCCGCTGTCGCGCGAGGAGCTGGTGATGTTCTTCGATCACTGCGACGCGCGCGTGTCGGACCGCCGCGCGCGGGGGCGGAAGGGGGCGTTGGCGGCGTTCCGTGACGCAGCGATGTTCAAGACGATCTACGCGTTCGGGTTGCGTCGCCAGGAGGCCGCCCGGCTGGACGTTCACGACTTCTCGGAGAACGCGCATCGTCCGTCGTTCGGGCGCTACGGCTCGTTGTCGGTGCGCTACGGCAAGGCGTCGCGGGGAAGCGCTCCGAAGCGCCGCAACGTGCTGACCGTGTTCGACTGGTCAGTCGAGGTGATCGAGCAGTACGTCGAGGAGGTCCGCCCGCTCTACAAGCCCGAGGATGCCTCGGCGTTGTGGCTGACGGAGCGTGGCGGTCGGATCTCGAGCGAGCAGGTGACCGAGCGGTCCGCGGAGTATCGCGACGAGCTCGGCCTACCGGCCGAGCTCTCGCCGCATGCGTTGCGTCACAGCTATGTGACGCATCTGATCGAGGACGGCTGGGATGAGCTGTTCGTGCGGATGCAGGTCGGGCACCGCTACGCGTCAACGACCGCGCTCTACACCGGGGTCAGCGGCGATTACAAGAACGAGGCGATGAGCCGCGTGCTGCGCACGCAGCTCGAAGGAGAGGGGCTGGGCTGATGGATGAGATTGATTACGAGTGGATGCTGCGACCGCTGCTCGCCGAGCGTGGCGTGACCAGCTACGCCGAGCTGGCGCCGTTGCTCGCCGGGCACGGCGTGCACCTCTCCGAATCACAGGTGTGGCGGCTGTTCACCGGCAAGCCCGAGCGGCTGAACCTGCACACGCTGATGGTGCTCTGCCAGATCCTCGGGTGCACCCCGAACGATCTGATCAAGCCTGTCGAGGTCGCCGCCAAGCCGGCGCGCCGCAAGGCCGCGGGCGAGACCGCTGGCGTCGGTGATCTGAAGCCCAAGCGGGCACGGATCCGGCCGGCGAAGGGCAGCGGGTCGTGACCCCGACCGTGCAGAGAGATCCGGTCGCGATCTGCTCAGAGTGCGGACGCGAGCGGCCCTGCCATGCGGCGAGGTCCGCGGCGCCGCTCTGCGACACCTGTCGAGGCCGCCGCTATGTCAAGCCGATCGCGGTCTGCTCGGTCTGCGGTCGCGAGGGCTGGTGCCGCGGCGCGAAGACGACGACTCCGGTCTGCCAGAACTGTCTCGCCAAGCAGCGACCGAAGTGGGTGGCGCCGACCCGGGTGTGCGTGATCTGCAAGCGGGAGCGGCCGTGCGTGCACGCCGACACGCCGGCGCCGATGTGCCGGTCGTGCGCGAACCATCACCCCTCCCGGCACGAGCCGTGCGCGTGCTGCGGCGAGCTGCGGCACGTCACCGCCCGCTCCACGGCCGGCCCGGAATGCGGCACATGCCGAACCCGCCGGATGCGCTCGACAGTCCTCTGCGCCGCCTGCGAGCGGACCGCACGGCCGTCCGCTGGGCACGCCGGGGTGTGCGAACGGTGCGCCGGCGAGCACGTCGGACAGATCTGCACCCAGTGCGGCGCTGAGGAGCAGAACTACAGCGTCGGGCGGTGCGCCGGCTGTTCGCTGAAAGCCCGGATCG
>JALYTU010000520.1 GCA_030854125.1 Actinomycetota bacterium
GCCGCGCACAGCGCGCACCGATCTCTTCGATCTCGAGCCCTCCGACGAGCAGCAGATGCTGCGCGACTCCACGCGTGAGTTCGCCCTGGCGCGGATCCGCCCCGCC
Source organism: Actinomycetota bacterium (assembly GCA_030854125.1). GTDB lineage: Bacteria > Actinomycetota > Thermoleophilia > Solirubrobacterales > Solirubrobacteraceae > Palsa-465. The sequence goes on from JALYTU010000520.1 coordinate 107, forward strand.
GCCGCGGACGCCGACGCGGCCTGTGCGACGCCCGAGAAGCTGCTCACCCAGGCCGGCGAACTCGGCCTGACTATGGTCGGTGTCCCCGAGGAGCTCGGCGGCGCGGTGCCGCAGCGCTCCGCGGCCACCACCGTGCTCATGAGCGAGGCGCTCGCGCAGGGTGACATGGGGATTGCTGCGGCATGCTTGGCCCCGGCCGCCGTCTCCACGGCGCTCGGGCTGTGGGGTGACGCCCAACAGCAGGCGACCTATCTGCCCCAGTTCGTCGGCGACAGCATCCCCGCGGCGGCGCTGGCGATCATGGAGCCCCAGCCGCTGTTCAACCCCTTCGCGCTGCAGACCACGGCTCGGCCCGCCGGCGGCGGCTACGTGCTCGACGGCATCAAGGCGCTCGTTCCCCGGGTCGGGGACGGAGAACTGTTCATCGTCGCCGCCGAGCTGGCCGGTGAGGGCCCCTCGCTGTTCATCGTCGAGTCCAGGTCGGGCGGGGCCAGCATCGAGCCAGATCCCGGCATGGGCATCCGCGCGGCGGCCACCGGCCGTCTCCTGCTCGACAACGTCAAGCTGCCCGCCACCGCGCTGCTCGGCGGCGCCGAGCTCGAGATCTATGCCGAGTGCGTCGCGCTCGGCCGCCTCGGTTGGTGCGCGCTGGCCGTCGGCACCGGCAAGGCCGCCCTTGACTATGTCGCCGACTACGTCAAGGACCGCAAGGCGTTCGGCGAGTCGATCTCCAACCGCCAGGCCGTGGCCTTCACCGTCGCCAACATGGCGATCGAGCTCGAGGGCCTGCGGCTGGCCACCTACCGTGCCGCCGGCCGCGTCGACCAGGGGTTGTCGTTCAGTCGCGAGGTCGCGCTGGCCCGCCGGTTGTGCACCGACAAGGGCATGGCGATCGGCTCTGACGCCGTCCAGATGCTCGGCGGGCACGGGTTCACCAAGGAGCATCCGGTCGAGCGCTGGTACCGCGACCTGCGCGCTGCCGGGATGATCGAGGGAGCTCTGCTCGTCTAGTGATCAACCTTGAGATCCCCAAGAAATTCAGCGGGCTGGTCAGCCAGTCCCACCAGGTCGCGACCGAGATCTTCCGCCCCAACTCGCGCAAGTACGACACCGCCGAGCACGAGTACCCCAAGGAACTGGACATGCTGGCGGCTGTGATCGACGGCATGAACGAGTCCGGCTCGCTCGGCGGCGCCGGCGCGGGCACCGTCGGCGGCGGCTCAAACGGCTCGGCCAAAAAGGAGACCGGCAACCGCAACGGCGCCAACATGGCCAGCCTGCTCGGCCTGATCGAGCTCTGCTGGGGCGACGTCGGGCTGCTGCTGGCCATGCCCCGCCAGGGTCTCGGCCAGGCCGCGATCGCCGCGGTCGCCAACGACGAGCAGCTCGAGCGCTTCGGCGGCAAATGGGCCGCGATGGCGATCACCGAGCCCGAGGCCGGCTCCGATTCGGCGGCGATCCGCACCACCGCCACGCTCGACGGTGATGACTACGTGCTCAACGGCGAGAAGATCTACGTGACCTCCGGTGACCGCGCCGAGCTGATCGTGGTGTGGGCCACCGTGGACCGCTCCGCGGGCCGAGCGGCGATCAAGTCATTCGTCGTCGAGCGCGACAACCCCGGTCTCAAGCTCGACCGGCTCGAGCACAAGCTCGGCATTCGCGCCTCGGACACTGCCAACTTCTTCCTGCAGGACTGCCGCGTCCCCAAGGAGAACCTGCTCGGCAGCGCCGAGGTTGACGATAAGAAGGGCTTTGGCGGGGTCATGCAGACCTTCGACAACACCCGTCCGCTGGTGGCCGGGATGGCCGTCGGCGTCGCCCGGGCGTGCCTGGAGCAGACCCGTGAGCACCTCGAGGCGGCCGGAATCCGGATCGACTACGACGTGCCCCCGCAGCTGCAGAGCGCGGCCGCGGCGGAGTTCATCGCGATGGAGGCCGACTGGGAGTCAGCGCGCCTGCTCACCCTGCAGGCGGCCTGGATGGCCGACAACCGCAAGCCGAACTCGCTGCAGGCCTCGATGGCCAAGGCCAAGGCCGGCCGGATGGGCACCGACGTGGCGCTGCGCTGCGTCGCCCTGTGCGGCGCCGCCGGCTTGGGCGAGGGCGAACTGCTTGAGAAGTGGGCCCGGGACGCCAAGATCCTGGACCTGTTCGAGGGCACCCAGCAGATCCAGCTGCTGATCGTCGCCCGACTGCTGCTCGGCAAGAGCTCGTCCGAGCTCAAGTAACCCCCGTCGTCAGCGCTCGGACGTCGCGCAGCACCGCGGCCGGCTCGAGCTCGAGCCGGCGATCGGTGATCCGCAAGACCCGGATCCCGAGCAGCAGCAGCTTTCCGTCCTTGTAGCGGTCCTTCTCCAGGTCGCGGACGGCCACATGGTAGGGGCGGCCATCGAGCTCGACCGCGAGTCGGACGTGGGGCCAGTAGCAATCAAGCTCCCAGCCTTCGACGATCACGTTGCGCAGCGGCGGCGGGACGTCGGTGTCGGCGATCAGCGCGTCGAAGGCGACCTCCAGGTTCGACGCGCGCTTGGGCGTCGGGCGGTAGGCGCGCAGCGCCTGCGTGAGGGCACCCAGCCCGGGCGAGCGAGCGTGGCGGTGCAGCGCGTCCTCCATCTCGGTCACATCGAGGACCTGTTTTCGGATCCCCTCGGTGATCAGCCGGTCCAGCTCTGCCGGGCGTTCGCGCGAGGCGAGCTCGAGCAGCAGCCGCGGGACCGTGCTGACGCGTAGGCCGTTGCGGATCGCCGTGTCGTCGCCCTGACCCGTCCGGTGGATCGTGAGACCGTTCCGCTGGAGGCCGTTCGTGCTCCGACGAGTCACGTCGATCTGCCGTGGGTTGACCTCCCGCAGCCCCCAGACGGCGGCCGCTGTGCGATGGCTGAGGAAGGAAGCCGGTCCACAGGTCATCAGGGCCGCGACCAGGCGGGCGTGGGCCACGATCCGGGGGTGCCCGACCGCGAACACATCGGGATGCACGATATGCAGATGGCCCGAGCGAATCCGCGCGCGGATCTGCGCATTGCTCAGCCCAAG
>JALYTU010000521.1 GCA_030854125.1 Actinomycetota bacterium
GCCGGGTAGTTGCCGGCCAGCCGCGCGTGATAACCGAGCAGCTGCAGCTGAACCGCGGTGGGCGAGCCGGCCGCGACCGGGGCCGGGGTGCTCGCCGTCGAGGACGCGCCGGCCGGCGTGGTGGTGCTTGCGCTTGTTGACGAGCTCGCGCTGGCGCTCGCGCTGGCGCTGGCGGAGCTCGAGGCGCGGTGGTGCCGGGTGGTTGCGGTCGCGGTGCTGGTGGTCCGATGGCTCGGCGCGGCGGCACGCCGGCTCAAGGTGGGGGAGGAGCCTGACCCGCCCAGGGCGGCCACCAATACCGCGACGACACCGAGCACGCCCAGGAGCAGGGCGGCCAGGGCGATGGCACGTCGGTTGCCGCGCCGCCCGGGCGCGCGTGACGGCAGGGCCTCGGTCGACCGCGATCGCGGAGTCTCAGAGCGCTGGGATCGCGCCTCGGGCGCGGCTGCGGGCACCACCCGGGCGCTGTTGCGAGCGCGCGAACCCGCCGCCGCGCGATGCGGGGCGGTCACCGCAGTCGAGGGTCCCACGGGGACCGGCACCGCCCTCGGTGTGGTGCGCGCGGTGGGCAGATCGTCCAGGGCGGTCTCCAACGCGGCGACGAAGGCCGCCGCGCTCGGATACCGGTCCGCGGGATCCTTGGCCATACCGCGCGCGAGGACATCGTCGACGGCGGAGGGGAGGGAGGCATCGCGCTGACTGGCCCGCGGGGGCGGGTCATCGATGTGCTGACGGGCCTGAGCGGCGAAGTGCGTCGCGGTGAAGGGACGACCTCCGGTGAGCAGCTCGAACGCGGCGACGGCCAGCGCGTAGCGGTCACTGGCAGCGGTGGCATCGCGGCCCAGCGCCTGCTCGGGGGCCAGGTAGGCGGCGGTCCCGAACAGCTCCCCCGCGCTGCTGATCGTGTCCTCGCTGGCCAGCCGGGCGATCCCGAAGTCGGCGACGTGCACGCTGCGATTCTGGTCCAGCAGGAAGTTGGCCGGTTTGATGTCGCGGTGCACGATCCCGCGGGCGTGGGCGTGGTCCAGCGCCTCGGCCGCATCGCGCAGCCAGCGGCGCGTCTCCTCGCGGGTCACCGCGTCGTGGCGCAGCGCGTCGGCGACGGTTCCGCCCGCGAGATGCTCCATGACGATGAACGCCCCCAGCGTCTCGTTGCGCACGGACTGAGGATCCTGCAGGTCGCCGACGTCGAAGATGGTCACGACGTGGGGATGGGCCGACACCCGCGCGGCCGCGCGCGCCTCGCGCTTGAAGCGCCGAACGGCGACCTCGTCGTGCACGAAGCGGTCGGCGAGCACCTTGATCGCAACCTGCCGGCCGAGCACGCGGTCGTCGGCGCACCACACCGAGGCCATTCCGCCCGTGGCGATATGGCGGCGCAGGTGGTAGCGCTCAGGGAGCCCGCGGGCGAGCGACGGTGGGGGTGACGGTGTGGCGCTGGTGCTCATCAGGAGGGAGAACTACCCATCTGGAGGGCTGCAGAAGCGTCAGTCGGAGATAACGATGGTAGGCGCACGCGGCCAAAAGTGCGTTAGGCGCCGCCGTGTCTATACTCGCCCGGCGATGTCAAAGATCTGTCATGTGTGCGCCAAGGGACCGGCGTTCGGGAACAGCCGCAGCCACTCGATGGTTGCGACCCGGCGGCGCTTTGATCCCAACTTGCAGCGCGTCCGTATCGACGACGGCGGCACCCCGCGGCGTGTGTACGTGTGCACGCGCTGCCTGAAGGCCGGCAAGATCGTCAAAGCCCGGTAGGTGGGCGACGGTCCGATGGTCGAGAGCAGCCACTGACGTGGAGGCCTCCGATCGTCCGCTCGACGGTTTGCCGCCGTTTGACGGCCCAGAGCCATCTGATCCATCGATCGTCCGCTTCCGTGCGCTCGTGGAGGCTGGGCTCGCCGCGTTGGAGGACCGCCGCGAGGAGGTCAACGACCTCAACGTGTTCCCGGTCGCCGACGGCGACACCGGTGACAACATGGTCCTCACCCTCCGGGCCGTGGTGCAGGAGCTCGACCGGCTCGCCGGAGCGTCGGAGGGCCGCACGATCGACGAGATCGGCCGTGACGAGATCGTCGCCTCGGTCGCGCGCGCCGCGCTGCTCGGGGCCCGGGGCAACTCCGGGGTCATCCTCTCCCAGCTGATCCGCGGCGCTGCCGAGGAGCTCATCAGCCGGCCCGGTGAGCTCGTGGATCCGGTGCTGATCGGCGCTGCCCTGGCCCGCGCCGCTGACCAGGCGTACGGATCGGTCCGCGAGCCTGCCGAGGGCACGATCCTCACCGTGGTACGCGAGATGGCTCACCGCGTGGCCTTCGAGCTGGCTCACACGCCCGATGCGCGGCTGAGCCGTGACGCCTCCGACGACCATCAGGACGCGGTGATCGCCACCGTCATCGAATCCGCGTTGCAGGCCGGCCAGGAGTCCGTGGCGCGCGGGCCCGACCTGCTCCCGGTGCTGCGCGACGCCGGGGTGGTCGACGCCGGCGGCTATGGCCTGACCGTTCTGCTGGCCGGGATCGTCGGCGCGCTGCGCGGCGGTGACGCTCCCGAGTTGACCCATCACGCCGCCGCCCGGGTCTCCCATCCTCAGCACGCCTCCACCACCTTTCGGTACTGCACCAACTTCGCGGTTACCGGCACCGGCCTCGAGGCCCGTCCCTACATCACGGCGCTGGAGACGATCGGCGATTCCGTGCTGGTCGTCGGGGACACGACCACGCTCAAGGTCCACGTTCACACCGACGACCCCGACGCCGCCACCGCGCTGTTCTCCGACGCCGGCCTCGTCTCGCGCCTGGACGTGGCCGACATGAGCGCTCAGGTGCTGGCTCGTCAGGCGCGGCTGGGCTCGGACGCCGCCCCCGCGCCCGTGTCGACCTGCGGCGGGCTGGCGGTCGTCAACGGCACCGGCATGAGCGCCCTGTTCGAAAGCCTGGGCTTCTGGGTGCTCGACGGGGGCCCGACGCTCAATCCGTCCACCTATGACCTGCTCGCCGCGATCCACGCCGTCCCGGCCGAGCAGGTGATCGTGCTGCCCAACAGCGCCAACGTGCAGATGGCGGCCGAGCGGGCCGCCGAGCTGTCGGACAAGACGGTGGTGGTCGTCGCCTGCCGCTCCCAGCAGGCCGGCCTCGCC
>JALYTU010000522.1 GCA_030854125.1 Actinomycetota bacterium
CGTCCATCATCGCTGCAGCGACGTCCAGGACCGCAATCATCGGATAGAACGGCGAGGTCGATGCGTGCATCATGTAGGCCTCGTTGAAGCGGGAGGGTTCGACGGGGGCCCGCTCACTGGAACGGATGTGGATCATCGAGGCCTGCGAGAACGCCGCGAGCAGTTTGTGCGTGGACTGCGTCGCATAGAGCGTCGGACTGTCGGCGTCGGGGGTTGCGTGCATCGCATGGCGATCGCGGTACAGCGGATTGAACGCGGCGTAGGCGAACCACGCCTCGTCGAAGTGAATTCGCGGGACGCTCTGTCCGAGCAGCTTGGTCACCTCTCGCGCGTCGTAGCAGAGGCCGTCGTAGGTCGAGTTGGTGACCGCCGCGTACACGGGGGCTCGGTCTGCGGCGCGGCTGGCCAGCGGGTGTGCGGCGATCGCGTCGGCGATCGGTCCGGGCTCGAGCGCGCTGGCCAGGATCGGGCCGATGATCCCGTAGCCGTTTCGCGCTGGGCGTAGGTAGACGGGGATCGCGTCAGTGATCGCGAGCGCGTAATTCAGCGACTTGTGGCAGTTGCGATCGGCGAGCACGACGTCGCCGGCGACGATCGCGCTGTGCGCGACGATCTGGTTGGCGGTAGAGGTGCCGTTGAGCACGAAGTACGTCATGTCGGCGCCGAAGATCCGGGCGGCATTGCGCTCCGATTCAGCGACCGGACCCGAGTGGTCAAGCAGCGACCCTAGCTCTGAGACCGAGACCGAGAGATCGGTGCGAAACAGATTCTCTCCGTAGAAGTCATAGAACGCCTTGCCAACCGGCGTTTTGCGAAATGCGGCCCCGCCGGCATGGCCGGGTGTGTGCATCGAATACTCGTACGTGTTGGCGAACTCCACGAGCGCACCAAAGAAGGGCGGCAGCAGCGTTTCGACGTAACGGCGCCACGCGAAGTCGATCCGTCCGGCGACAAACGCGGGCGTGTCCTCGAGCACCAAGACGACTTCCCGGCTGCGCTCCAGGACATCCAGCGAGAGGTCAGCCGCGTCACCGTGGTCGAGCATCAGAAAGACCGGAAGGCGGTCGCTGCGCAGTCGGGCTGCATCGAGCACCGCACGCGCCTGCACCTCACCGTCACCGTCGGTGACGTCCCAGTCCAGTACCACGGCACCGAACGACGGGTCCGAGCTCATGAGCGCGCGACCGTCGGTCAGTGTCTGCGCCTCGACAACTCGGTGACCGAGCAGGGCCAACTCCTCAACGATCCGGCTGAGCGTCTGGCTCGCCGTCCGCCGACGCTGCGGGCCGGCAACGAGCAGTACCGGAAATTCGTGGCGCTCCAACATCGCGGCCTCCTAATGGGTTGAGGGGTTTGACGCGGTCGTGTCCGCGACGCCCACGGGGGCTGGAGCGGGTGTGGTGGTGCTGTCGTCGAGGTCGAGCAACACGGTGTCGGGGTGCTCGATCTTCCAGCCCGGCTTCTTGATCTTCTCGATGATGAACGGCGGCGCCGAGGCGATCACGATCAGTCCGAGCATCACCGCGATGTAGAGCGGCGTCGCGAAGTGACTGACACCGCTGGGGGGGACGAAGCCGATGATCAGCGAGAACGCCGATCCGACAATCCCTAGGCCAGCGACGATCCAGATCCCGGCCTTCCCGCCGGGGATCTTGTACGCACGCGGCACATCTGGCTGCGTGTAGCGCAGCCGGATCGCCGCGGCGAAGATCAGGATGTACATCATCACGAGGATTTGCGTGGTCAACGCCGTGAGCATCCAGTAACTGCTGTTGATGCTCGGCACAAGCAGGAACATCAGAGCAAACAGGGTGGTGAGAATGCCCTGAAGGACGAGCACCGCGACCGGCACGTGACGCTTGTTGACATAGTGCAATTCGGGCGGGAGGTCGCCCGTGCGCTCCGACGCGTACAGGCCTTTGGATGGCCCCATCAGCCACGTGCTGATCAACGCCAAGGTGCCGATCGCAACCAGCCCGGACATGAGTTTCGTGGCCCAGACCCCGACGCCGAGCGCCTTGAAAAAGTAGGCGAACGCCTGCGGGATGCCAGCCACGAGGCTCAGCTTGGCTTGAGGAACGATGAACGCAATCGCCAGCGTGGCAAGAACCGAGACGCCGACAATCAGCACCGCCGCAAGAAAGATCGCGCGCGGGAAATCGCGCCTGGGGTTGCGCGTCTCCTTGGCGTGGAAACCGGCCATCTCGATGCCGGCATAACCAAGCACGACGCCAACGAAGAACACGAGGTGGCTCGCACTGCTGAGGTTCGGCTTGAGCTTGGAGGCACTGAACGGAATCTGCAGGTGCCGGCCCGCGAACAGCCAATACGCGCCCAGCGCGATGAGCACGGCAGCAGGAACCAGGGTGCCGATGACCACCGCGGGATTGTTCAAACGAAGGACCCAGCTCTCCCCGAAAAAGTTCAGCAGTGTCAGCCCCCAAAACACGGCGAGCATGACGATCACCAGATACACCTTCTCGTTCGCCAGGCTCGGCTCGATTACGTACGCAACCGCCGCCGCCACAAACGACAGCACGGTCGGAAACCACACGACGTTCTCCACCCACTCAAACCAGATCGCGAGAAACCCCGAGCGATCTCCGAACGCCTCCTTGACCCACGCATACACACCACCAGCCCGCGGCCACCCGGTCGCCAACTCAGCCGCGACGAGCGCAAGCGGAATGAAAAACAAAGCCGCACCGAGCAGGTAATACGCAATGCTCGACCAGCCGTACTCAGCAATGCTCGGCAAGCTTCGCAACGTCAGCACCGCAGCAAGACTGATCAGCGCAATCGACGACACCCCAAGCGTGCGGGCCTTCTTGCCTGTGGCGTCTGCGTTGAGAGCGCGAGTCACAGCAGGATGCTCGCTGCGCCGAAGATGACTAGCCGGCATCTCGCCCACCAGACCGATACAGCGTTTCCCCAAAGTGGCGCATAACTCGGCTCCTGACGCGTTGGCAACGGCACTGACCCTTGAGGTCAATGCGCTTGCGCCGGCCAAGTCTTAGAGCCGGAAACACATGAGCTCACCGAGGATTGAGGCGAAGCTGACATCGATGATACACCGGTCCCGAGTCCGATCGTGACCGTCTCGTTACGCCGCGCAGATCTGCTGACC
>JALYTU010000523.1 GCA_030854125.1 Actinomycetota bacterium
CCCCTGATCATCGTCGTCTCCCGCGCGGCTCCGCGCTCGGCGACCGATGCGTTGGCCACCCACGGCGCCGAGGTGGTCGTCGCCTCGGGCGAGCACGAGCCGGCGCGGGTGCGGGACGCGCTGGACCAGCTCGGCGCGGCCGGGATCACCTCGATCCTGCTCGAGGGCGGCCCGCACCTGGCCGGGGCGTTCCTGGACGCCGGAGAGATCGACGAGATCCGCCTGTTCCTGGCCCCGCTGATCCTCGGCGGTCGCACCGCCCGGGATCCGCTCGAGGGCGAGGGCGTGGACGCGATCTCCGACGCCGTGCGGGCCACCGACCTGACCTGCGAGCGCGTTGGTGATGACCTGCTCGTCTCCGCCCGGCTGAAGGAGTGGTGAGCTGTGTTCACCGGATTGGTCCAGGACCTGGGACGGATCGCGCACGCCGAGCGCTCTGGCGACGGCGTCCGGCTGACGATCGCCACCAAGCTGGCCGGCGAGCTGGCCGTGGGCGACTCGGTGGCCGTCAACGGGGTCTGCCTGACCGCCACCAGCCTCGCCGATGGCCACTTCGATGCCGAGGTCATGAACGAAACGCTCGCCAAGAGCTCGCTCAGTGACGCGCCGCTTCACACCGAGGTCAACCTCGAGCTGCCGCTGCGCGCGACCGACCGGCTCGGCGGGCACGTCGTCCAGGGGCACGTCGACGGCGTCGGCGAGGTGATCGAGGTCATTCCCGACGGGTTCGCACGCCGGCTGCGGATCCGCGCCCCCGAGAGCGTGCTGCGCTACGTGGTCGTCAAGGGCTCGGTCGCCGTCGACGGGGTGTCGCTGACCGTGGCCGGGCTGGACGACACATCCTTTACCGTTTCCCTCATCCCCGAGACGCTGGAACGCACCAACCTCGGCCGCATCGAGCCCGGGGCGATCGTCAACCTGGAGGTGGACGTGCTGGCCAAATACGTCGAGCGACTGGTGGGGGCTTCGCGATGAGCGCCACTCCGGCGACCTTCGCCACCATCGAGGAGGCCATCGAGGACATTCGCCAGGGCAAGATGGTCGTCGTCTGCGACGACGAGACCCGGGAGAACGAGGGCGACCTCACGATGGCCGCGCAGTTCGTCACTCCCGAAGCGGTCAACTTCATGGCCAAGGAGGCGCGCGGCCTCATCTGCCTCGCCCTCACGCCCGACCGCTGCGACGAACTCGGCCTCGACCTGATGGCGGCCAAGAACGAGAGCGCGTTCGAGACCGCGTTCACGGTTTCGATCGAGGCCCGCTCGGGGGTTAGCACCGGGATCTCGGCTGCCGACCGGGCACGGACCATTCAGGTCGCGATCGATCCGCAGACCAGTCCGCGCGAGCTCGTCCAGCCTGGGCACGTGTTCCCACTCAAGGCGCGCGCGGGCGGCGTGCTCGAGCGCGTCGGCCAGACCGAGGCGGCAGTCGATTTGGCCCGCCTGGCCGGTCTGATCCCGGCCGGGGTGATCTGCGAGATCATGAACGACGACGGGACCATGGCTCGCGTTCCGGATCTGACCGGATACTGCGCGCGCCACGGACTGAAGATGGTCACCGTGGCTGATCTCGTCGCCTACCGGCGCCGCCACGAGAAGCTCGTCGAGCAGGTTGTCGCCACCAAGCTGCCTACCGGTTTTGGCGAGTTCGTGGCCGTCGGCTACCGCTCGCTGGTCGACAACAAACATCACGTGGCGCTGGTCAAGGGCGACGTCGAGGGCGAGTCCGACGTACTCGTCCGCGTGCACTCCGAATGCCTCACCGGGGACGTGTTCCATTCGCTGCGCTGCGACTGCGGCCAGCAACTCGAATACGCGCTGTCGATGATTGAAAGCGAGGGCCGCGGCGTTCTGCTCTACCTCAGCCAGGAGGGACGCGGGATCGGGCTGCTCAACAAGCTACGGGCCTACAAGCTGCAGGAGGAGGGCTTTGACACCGTCGACGCCAACCTCAAGCTCGGCCTCCCGGCGGACCTGCGCGACTACGGGATTGGTGCCCAGATCCTCGTCGACCTCGGGCTGACCAGTATCCGGATCCTGACCAACAATCCCAAGAAGATCTCGGGCCTGGCCGGTTACGGGCTGTCGGTCAGCGATCAGGTGCCGATCGAGCACGCCCCCAATGCCCACAACGAGGGCTACCTGCGGGCCAAGCGCGAGCGCATGGGCCACACCCTGCACCACCAGGGCCTGCCGTTCGACGAGGAGATGCTGCGCCGCGAGAAGAACCCGGGCGCTCACCGGGATGAGAGCTAGTGGCCGACGAGCGCCGGGTCGCGCTCTGTGTGGCCCGCTTCTACGAGCAGCTCGCCGATCGCCTGGAGGCGGGCGCGCGTGACGCTCTGCAGGCCGCCGGCGTAACCGAGATCGACCGCTACGACGTCCCCGGCGCATTCGAGCTGCCGCTGGTGGCCAAGTACGCCGCCCAGTCGGGCCGCTATCAGGCGGTCGTCTGCCTCGGCGCGGTGATCCGCGGGGAGACCGACCACTATGACTGGGTCTGCGCGAGTGCCGCCCAGGGGATCACCGATGTGCAGCTTGAGACCGGTGTCCCGGTCGGGTTCGGGGTGCTGACCGTCGACACCATGGAGCAGGCGCTGGATCGGGTCAGCGGCGGATCCAAGCGCGACAGCGGACGTCACGCCGCTCTGGCGGTCCTGGCCTCGCTCGACGTGCGCGAGCAACTCAGCGCTCGTCGCGGGTCGGCCGGCTTCTCGGTCTAGACGTTCTGGGTCGGCCCTGGGCCCCTGGCCCGTGGGGGGTCCGGCGGGCCGATTTTGTCCCACCCCTTGCGGCTCCCGTGCGAGCTTGGGAGAAATGTGGTCCCAGGCACCGTCAACGTCCCAATTCGGTCCGCGGGTCGTCAGTCAGGGGAAGAAATCGTCGTCGGCTTGGAGCCGGGCGGCGGCCCGGGCCGCGCCGAAACCGGGGGCCTTGAGCCGGACCGAAACCGGCAGCCCGAGAGCGACCGAGCCCACCCAGAGGACCTGAGCGAGCCGTTCCCGAGGAAACCTGGCGTCGGCAGGCAGGACGGCAGACCCCGCCGACCGGGTCAGGCCCCGCCGCCGCCGCCGTGCTTCTTGGCCTTGTCGGGGGGCGGGCTCGCGCCGCCGGTGCTGCCCGCCGG
>JALYTU010000524.1 GCA_030854125.1 Actinomycetota bacterium
GCACCACTCCGGCCGGCTAAGTGCCCCGTTTGAAAAATTCGCTGGCAGCCTCGCGGCCTCTGGACGCGCCTGGACCCACCCGCTCCCGAGACTGCTCCCGAATTTCCCTATCGGGACACTAAGTGCCGAGCGGCTCGCGCCCGAGCGGCCCGCCCCCGACCGGCGAGCGCCCGGAGGCCGACGCCACCGCCGCCCTGGAGCGGCTCAACGCGATCACCCGCCGCCTGCGGGTCGAGTGTCCCTGGGATCGTGAGCAGGACGAGCGCACGATCGTCCCCCACACCGTCGAGGAAGCCTACGAGCTCGCTGACGCGGCCCACCGCCGTGACGACGTCAAGCTCACCGACGAGCTCGGGGACGTGCTCTTCCAGGTCCAGTTCCTCTCCCTGCTGCTCGAGGAGCGCGCGGCCGGCTCGCTGCGTGACGTCGCCGAGCAGGTGACCGAGAAGCTGATCCGCCGCCATCCGCACGTGTTCGGTGAGGCCGAGGTGCAGAACGCCGCGCATGTGCTGCGCAACTGGGACGCGATCAAGCAGACCGAGGCCGGCCGCGAACCGGGACTGTTCGGCGAGGTGCCCGAAAACCTCCCGGGCCTGCTGCACGCTCGCAAGGTCCAGCGCCGTGCCGCCTCCAGCGGGTTTGACTTTCCCGGTGTCGAGGCTCCGATGCAGTCGATTCGTGATGAGCTGGTCGAGCTCGAGCAGGCCCGAACCGACGACGCGCGGTTTCACGAGCTCGGCGACGTCCTGTTCGCCGCCGTCAATGTCGCCCGCAAGCTCAAGCTCGATCCCGAGCTCGCGCTGCGTGCGGCGTCGGAGCGTTTCCGCTCCCGAGTCCTCGACGCCGATGCCCTGGCGACATCGGAGGGCGCAAGTTGGGACGATCTCGCCCCTGGCCAGCAGCTCGTCTACTACGCCCGCGCGCGGATGACAGAAGGAGGACCGGAACCGACATGAGCCACATCGAGCACGTGCATGCCCGTCAGATCCTGGACAGCCGCGGCAATCCGACCGTCGAGGTCGAACTCAGCCTGGAGTCCGGGGCGTGGGGGAGGGCGGCGGTGCCGTCGGGGGCGTCGACGGGTGAGTTCGAGGCCACCGAGCTTCGCGACGGCGGGTCGGACTACCTCGGCAAGGGGGTTCTGCGCGCGGTCGACAATGTCAACGGTGAGATCGCCACCGCCGTACGCGGCCAAGAGGCCTCCAGCCAGGCTGCGCTGGACCGGATCCTGATCGCGCTGGACGGGACCGCGAACAAGTCCCGCCTGGGCGCCAACGCAACGCTCGCGGTTTCGCTGGCCAACGCCCACGCCGCCGCCGCCGAGCAGCGCCAGCCGCTGTGGCGCTACCTGGGCGGCGAGACCGCCCACATCATGCCGGTGCCGATGATGAACGTGCTCAACGGCGGAGCCCACGCCGACAACGCGATCGACTTCCAGGAGTTCATGATCGTCCCGGTTGGCGCTCGCAGCTTCACCGAAGCGCTGCGGATGGGCGCCGAGGTCTTTCACCACCTCAAGGCCACGCTCAAGGCAGAGGGCCACTCGACCGCGGTCGGTGACGAGGGCGGCTTCGCGCCTAACCTGGAGTCAAACGAGCAGGCCCTCGAGGTGCTGGTCAACGGCATCCGCGCCGCCGGGTTCGTGCCCGGGGACCAGGTGGCGATCGCGCTCGATCCCGCGGTGTCTGAGCTCTACCGGGACGGCGAGTACGTGCTCGAGCACGAGCGCCGCTCGCTGTCGGCCGACGAGCTGGCCGCATACTGGACCGATCTCGTCGGCCGCTACCCGATCGTCTCGATCGAGGACGGGATGGACGAGGAGGACTGGGAGGGCTGGGCGACGCTGACCAGCCAGATCGGCAACCGCATCCAGCTGGTCGGCGATGACCTGTTCGTCACCAACACCCAGCGCCTCAAGCGCGGCATCGACGCCCACATCGCCAATGCGGTCCTCATCAAGGTCAACCAGATCGGCACGCTGACCGAGACGCTGGCGGCGATCCGCATGGCCCGCGAGGCCGGCTATGCGGCGGTCATGTCGCACCGCTCCGGCGAGACCGAGGACGTCACGATCGCCGATCTCGCCGTCGCCTGCGGCTGCGGGCAGATCAAGACCGGGGCGCCGTCGCGCAGTGATCGGGTCGCCAAATACAACCAGCTGCTGCGCATCGAGGAGGCGCTCGGCCCCGACGCTGAGTACCCGGGCCGGTCCGCGTTCCGGGCCTGAGCCGAGCCGGAGCTGACGTGCACGAGGCCGTGCAGCAGGAAGGAGCCCAAGGACGTCGAACGAAGGGCGTAGGCGATGCCGCCAGCCCGTCCCGCCTCCGCCCCCTCGCGCCGGTCCGTTCGGCCCGCTGCCCGTCGCCCACCCCGGATGGCCGCCCTGCGCGAGCCGATGCTGCGGGTCCGCTGGGATCGTGCCGGGAGGGTTGCGCTGCTCATCGTGATCGCCGTGGTGATCGGGATCTACGCGCAGCGGACCCTGGCCTATCTCTCCACCAGCGCTCAGGCCAGTCAGCAGCAGGCCGTCGTCACCCGGCTCGAGCATCAGAACGCGGCACTGACCCGCCAGCAGAGTGCGCTCAATCAGCCTGCCACGATCGTCCGCGACGCGCGGGCGCTCGGCATGGTGCGCCCCGGCGAGCAGCCCTACGTGCTCACCGGTCGTCCGTCGCGCTGACCCCGGTCGCGCCGGGGCGCCCGTGAGCGCTCCGCTGCCCTTCGAGGACGTGATGGGCCTCTGGCAGGAGGGGGAGAGGCGCCTGCGCGCGGCCGACCCGGCCGACCGGCGCTGGCTTGATCGCGTCGTCGATGCCGTGGTGGCTGAACTTCACCGCCGCGTCGGAGGGTCGTTCCTGGTCGGCGAGCTGGCGGCCTACTGGGCCGACGTGGGCACCGAGTGGTGCTTTGGGATCGCCACCCGGATCGCACCCTCGCATCCGGAGGCGTGGGACATGACGACGGTCACCGGCGCGGCCTTCGCCCGCTACGCACGCGAGGCCGGCGACTACATGGTCGGCCGGCGGGTCAGCGGAGGCTGAGGCTCAGCGGGGGCGGGCGGGGCGGGGCGGGGCGCCCGGCGCCGCAGCACCGAGCGCCCGACACCGGTCGGTCAGTCGTCAGAGT
>JALYTU010000525.1 GCA_030854125.1 Actinomycetota bacterium
TCATCGCGCCCTTGACATCGGCGTCCATCTCAGATCAGGCTCTCGCTCGTCCCGCCAGGACGGAGATCGCGTCGCCTGCGTCGTCGAACTGCGCGACCTCGACCAGATCGGCCCAGGGGAACGCCGAGCGGTAGGCGGCCACGGTCCGCGCCGCCCAATGCTCGTACCGCGATGATCGGGACACTGACTCCGCCAGGCATAGGAGCCCGCCCGGGCGCAGAATCCGCCGGACCTCCGCCGCGGTCTCAGCCAACTCGCCCTCCGCGACGAGCCCCCCGAGCACGGTCACCGTGACGACAACGTCGGCCTCGGCATCAGATAGCGGCAAGCGCCCGTCCTGCCAAAGCCCCTTGTAGGAAACCCCAGCGGCCCGCGGGGCGAGTGCCCGCAGCGCAGGGACAGGCTCAACTCCTATCGCCCGTCCGCCGATGACTGCCGCGAAGTCCGCGGTAAAGCGGCCGGCCCCGCAGCCCAGGTCACACACCACGCACTCGGTCCCGTCAAGCAGCGCCGCAAGCGCGGGAAGCAGAACGTGCCGGTGCTCTGCCGTCAGGGTCTCCAGGTCGCGGTCGGCCGGGTGATCGACGTTGACCACTGCGCGTGCGCCGAGCTCTTCGGTGCGTCGCGCCCAGTACTCAAGGCCGCCACCTGCGGCCGGTGCAGCGGTCAATGCGATACGACCGGGTTGAGCCGCGTGTCGATGACCGAGCCGGGGCTGCCGCCCGGCATGAACCGCCGCCAGTCGCCCGAGACCATCGTCGGCTCGTCGACGACCCGTGCCCCGTCCGCGAAGTAGGTCGAGGCGAGCACCGTTCGCGGTTGCGTCGTTGAGTTGGCCCGGGCGCAGTGAAAGCACCATGAATGATGGAAGCTGATCTCTCCCAGCGCGTACGGCGTGTCGTCGATCCGCACCCCGGCGGCACGAAAGCTCTCCGAAACGCCGCGATCGTAGGAGGAGTCGGTTGCCGAGAAGTCCGTGTCCTCGGCCAGTCGCCACGCCTCGGCGTCTGCGGCAAAGGCGAGCGGTCCCATCGCGAGCGGGATCGCCTGCAACGGCAACCAACTCGTAACGATGTCGCGCGAGGCGATCGGGAAGTGGTGCGCGTCAAAGTGCCACGGCGTGCGACCGCAACCGGGTTCCTTGGCCAGCACGTTGTCGTGGTAGAGCCGCACGTCGGCGACCTCGAGCAGCTCGGCCGCCAGGCTCCCGAGACGCGAAGAAAGCGCGAACGCCTCGAGCACCTCCGACCCCTCCTGCCACATCAGGTCCATGCTCAGAAAGCCCGAACGCCCCGGACCATCGCCGGTGGCCGCCAGGCGGGCTACCTCGGCCCGCGCGGCGGCCAGCGCACCCGGGGAGACGGCGCCTGGAAGCTTCACGAACCCCTCCGCAGCGAAGCGCTCCCGCGCGCCGTCGCTCAGCGGGTACGGCTCGGCCAGCTCGGCGCGCAGCTCGTTCACGGACGGTGCCGCAACGGGCTCGGGGGAAGACAGCTCGATGAGTTCCGTCGGCTCTTCCTCGGATGCGTCTGCAAGCGACAGATACCAGTCCCACCAGTCCTCGTTGCTCTGCTCCCACGGCTTGGCGACGCCGGACTCTTGCGCGTGCTCGGCGCTCAGAATGCGGCTGTCCACGGAAAATCCTCTCCTTGGGGGGTCAGGGCCAGACAGACTGCAGACTGGCTGAAGCGGTAGGCGCCGGCGTCATCGTCGCGGCACCCGGAAAGGTAGGGCCCGAGCACGGGCGCGGCGAGCATCTCGTCGAGCGTCAGCCGGTCGTCGAAGAGGCATCGGCGCAGGTAGCCCTCGAGCAGTTCGGTCTCGTCGTAGCCGACGACGTGCTCGTAGGTCGGCCTGTGCTCAGAGGCTTTCCAGCCGAGCGGCTCGGCCGCGGCCCGCAGGGCGCTCGCGACCACCTCGCCGCTGAGATACGGCGTCCCGGCGCCGCCGTGCACCCCGTCGAGAAACGCGCGGTAGACGGTCAGGTAGTGACAATCCTCGGCGCCCTGGGCCATGAAGCCCAGGCCCCCGGGCGCCAGCCCGGAGACGAATCGGTCCGCCGCCGCGCTAAGGGCTTCGGGACGAAGGGCGTAGAGCGCGTGTGTCGCCCAGACGACATCCCAAGGCCCTGCTGCGGGATCGAGGTCTTCGAGTGTCGTCTCGAAGCGTGCCGCCGGCGCCAACGGCGCGCGTAGCTGGCCCGCCGCCTCCGCGAGCGAGAAGGGCGACGGATCGAGCAGGTCGTATGCCACGCCGGGCTCGTCGAGCGCCGAGAGGTCGACGCCCGCGAGCACCGCTGAGGGAAAGCGGCCCGATCCGCACGCGACGTCAAGCAGCCTGAGCGGCTCAGAATCGCCTCGGTCCGCATGCGCGCGCCCCAGAACCGAGCCCCAATCCGCGATCCCCGCAAGCAGCTCGTAATCGAGCTCCGCGAAGGCGTAAAAGGCCCGCATCTCGTCCCGGCCTTCCTCACTCCAGCTTGCGAGGCTCCGCGCCGCGGTGTCCGAAAGCAAGGCAGCGACCGTCCGTCTCTCCATAGCGCTGACCCTGCCCACATTCTCGGGCAAAGGGGTGTCTGAGGGGTGCACGTCGGGTCGTATCGGGGGTTTCTCTGGGTGCCTCGGCCCGCGGCAGTGCGGCTTACCCGAGCTCGTCGCCACGGTTACTTCTCTTCAACCTTCAGGGCGTTGCCGATCGACATGAACGTCGGTGCCCAGAGTCCGACGAAGATGCCCCAGCGTTCGGCCTTGGCTTGGCTGGCGTCCTCTTTCTTACTGGAGGCACTCCATGCGGCGATGCTCGCACCGATCGACGCGAGCCCTGCGGTGTAGGCGAGTTCGCTGGTGATCCCGAGACCCGTGAGTAGTTTGACCATGGTCCCTCTCTTTCGCGCTGCGCTTGGGGTATCTGGGCCAAGCTCAACATGATGTTGAACTTATCCTGACAGAGCGTTGCACTATAGACCCTTGCGGGACTGCGGTCGTGAACGACGTCTAGCTAGCTACTTCCTGAGGAATAAGTCTGGGTGATTTGTGGGGCGTTTCCGTCCGCTCTGGTTGACAAAGTTCCTGGTAGTGAACGGGTTTTGGGTCGATCTAAGGAGGACGTGTGTTGACGCTATGG
>JALYTU010000526.1 GCA_030854125.1 Actinomycetota bacterium
GCGCTGGCCCTGCGCGCACGCGGGCTGGACCGCACCCGGGCTCGAGCCGCCGCCGCCCCGTGGCTGCAGCGCTTCGGATTGGCCGGCTTTGAGGACGCGCGTCCCACCGCCCTGTCGGGGGGCATGCGTCAACGGGTCTCGTTCCTGCGCTCGCTGCTGGCCGGCAAACCGGTGCTCGCCCTCGACGAGCCGTTCGCCGCGCTCGATGCGATCACCCGTGCCGAGATGCAGGCGTGGCTGGCCGCGACCCTCGCCGCCGAGCCCCGGACAGTGGTCCTGGTCACCCACGACGTCGAGGAGGCGGTGCTGCTCGGCGATCGCGTCATCGTCCTCTCCCCCCGGCCCGGTCGGGTTACGTCCGAGATCGCGATCGAGCTGCGGCGCCCGCGCCGAAGGACCGCACCGGAGCTGATCGAGTTGCGCGAGCGCGTCTACGCCGCGCTGGGGATGAGCGCATGAGACGCGTGCTGGCGCCCTGGAGACCGGTGGTGCTGCTCGCGGTGCTGATCGGGATCTGGGAGGCCTACGTCGACACCGGGGGCGCTGACCCGCTGATCCTCCCCTCCCCTCACGCCGTGGCGAGCTCGCTGTTTGACGACCGGGCGCTGCTGTGGAGCAACTTCGTGGTCACCGCCGGCGAGGTCCTGCTCGGGATCCTCGTGGCCGCCGTCGCCGCCCTGGCGGTCGCGGTGGCGATGCACTTCTTCATCACTCTGCGCCGGGCGCTGTATCCACTGCTGATCGCCTCCCAGACGATCCCGGTGCCGCTGCTGGCTCCGGTGCTCGTGCTGTGGCTCGGCTTCGGCCTGCTGCCCAAGCTGATCGTGGTCGCGCTCGTCTCGTTCTTCTCGATCGTGATCACCACACTGGCCGGCCTGGCGGCGATCGATCCTGACCTGATCAAGCTGATGCGCACCTTCGACGCCTCGCGGTGGCGGACGTTTCGCCACGTCGAGCTGCCCGCCGCGCTGCCCGGCGTGTTCACCGGAACCAAGATCGCCGTCATCGTGGCGGTGATCGGAGCCGTGTTCGCCGAGCAGTCCGGCGCCAGCTCAGGCCTCGGCTACCTGTTCGAGCAGTCCATCCCTCAGCTGCTCACCGCCCGCGCGTACGCGTCCGTCGTGATGCTCTCGCTATTCGCGATCGCCCTCTTCGCCGTGCTCACCCTGGCCGAGCGGCTGACGCTGCCGTGGGCCCATCAACCTCCCGGAGACAGACCATCCTCATGACACGACGCCCGCTGATCCCGCTCACCGCCCTGCTCGCCGCCCTGGCCCTGGCCGCCTGCGGGGAGAAGAAGGACACGATCACCCCGTCCGGCGCCTCGGCGCAATCGTTGCGGGTGATGTTGGACTGGGTCCCCAATCCTGATCACGTCGGGCTCTACCGCGCGCTGGCCACCGGCGCCTTCCGCTCCGCGGGCCTGGACGTCCACGTGCAGGTGCCTACCGATCCCGCGACGCCGCTGCAGCTGCTGGCCGCGGGCAAGGTGGACCTCGCCGTGTCCTACGAGCCCGAGGTGCTGCTGGCCCGTGACAAGGGCCTGCAGATCGCGTCGATCGCCGCGCTGGTCCAGCGGCCGCTGACCTCGATCGTGTCGCTGGGCGCAAAGCACATCACCAGCCCCGCACAGCTGCGCGGCAAGACCGTCGGGGACGCCGGCATCCCGTATCAGCACGCCTACCTGCAGACGATCTTGCAGCGTGCGGGCGTGCCGCCAAGCTCGGTCAAGGAGGTCAACGTCGGCTCAAACCTCGTCGGGGCGATGCTGTCCGGTCGGGTCGACGCCACGCTCGGCGCCTACTGGAACGTCGAGGCCCTGCAGCTGCGCCAGCTGGGCCGCCGAGTCAACGTCATCCACGTCGAAAACGCCGGCGTGCCCAACTACGACGAGCTGGTGCTCGTCGCGCGCACCAACGAGATCGCCAGCGCCGCCAGCAACGTGCTGCGGCGCTTTGTGCAGACCCTCGGCCGCGGCTACGAGGCGGTACGCAGCGATCCCGCCGCGGGCGTCGCCTCGCTGGTGACGGCCAACCCGGGCGTCAGCGCCAAGCTGGCGCAGGCGTCGGTGGCGGCGACGCTGGGTGCGTTCTTCCCGCCGGGCACTAAGCCGTGGGGCTGGCAGGAGCCCGCACAGTGGACCGCCTACGGCCAGTGGATGCTCTCCCACCATCTGATCACCAACGCCGGCTCGGTGGTCGGCGCGCAGACCAATCAGCTGCTGGCCGGCCAGGGGCCGTGAGGGTTGCGCATCTCAGGCCGCCAGGCGCAGCGCGGCCGCGTTGCCGGCGCCGCGCAGGGCGTGCAGCCCGGCCAGGCCCGACCACGGCGCGTAGGGGGCGAAGAATCGCTCCACCTCCGCCTCGGTGGCACGCGCTCGCGGGTCAGCGCCTCGCAGGCGGCCGACCAGCTTGATGTACGCGAGATCGCCGGCCGGGATCTGGTCCATCCGCCCCTGCCCGATCAGACCGAGCGTCTGCAGCGTCCAGTTGCCGACCCCGCTGATCGCCCGCAGGCGCCGCCAGCCCGGCTCGTGATCAGCGGCATGCAGGTCAACCCGGCCGCTGGCCACCTCGCGGGCGACCCGGATCAGGGTCAGCGCACGCTTGGGCGCCAGATCGAAGGAGGCCAGCAGCGCCGGCGCCTGGGCCGCGAGGACGTCGGCGGTCGGTGAGTCGCGCAACCCGGTGACCGGGCAGCGGCGACCGAGGCGAATGATCAGCCGGCGCTGGATCGCGGCGGCACGCTCGTACTCGATGAGCTGCTCGCAGATCGCCCAGGCCAGCACCTCAAACGGCTCGGGGCGGCCGGTCACCCGCAGGCCGGGATTGGCCCGGACGGTGGCGCCGATCAGCGGGTCGCGGTGAAACCGCTCGTAGAACGGCCGCAGATCCTGGTCGATCCCCAGCGCGCGGCGCATCCGCTCGATCCCCCACTGCGCGGCGGCGGGGTCACGGGCCCGGGCCCCGAACAGCACGCGATCAGGGGTGATCTGTGCCACGCGCACGCTGACCGGCTCCTCGCCGGCGTGCAGCAGCCGGTGCAGCACCCCGCCGCGGACCCGGGTCAGGCCGTCCATCCCATTGCGGCGGGGAAGCCGAAACGGCCAGCAGGGGCG
>JALYTU010000527.1 GCA_030854125.1 Actinomycetota bacterium
GGCTCGTGACCGCCACCGGACGGGCAATCGTGCCGCTCGCGCAGCCGGTCATCGGCGCCCCCGAGGAGGAGCGGGTGCTGGCGGTCCTACGGTCAGGGATGCTGTCGCTCGGGCCGGTCGTGCCCGAGTTCGAGCAGGCCTTCGCACGCCGGCTCGGGGCGGCTCACGCCAGCGCGGTGTCGAGCGGGACCGCGGGCCTGCACCTCGCCCTGCGCGCCGCCGGGGTCAGCGACGGTGACGAGGTCATCACCAGTCCGTTCTCGTTCGTGGCCTCGGCCAACGCGATCGTCTACGAGCGGGCCACGCCCGTCTTCGCGGACATCGATCCGGTCACGCTCAACCTCGACCCGCAGGCCGCGGCGGCCGCGGTCACGCCGCGTACGACCGCGCTGCTGCCGGTCCACATCTTCGGTTACCCCGCTGACCTTCCGGCGTTCGAGCGCATGCAGCTGCCGATCGTCGAGGATGCCTGCGAGGCGCTCGGTGCCGTCCACGCCGATGGCACCGCCGTCGGGGCTCGGGGCCACGCGGCCGTCTTTGGCTTCTATCCCAACAAGCAGCTGACGACAGGCGAGGGCGGCATGGTCTGCGTCGGGGAGGCCGACACCAAGGTGCGGATCGACTCCGAGCGCAACCAGGGCCGCGCGCCCGATATGGGTTGGTTGGACCACGACCGGCTCGGCTTCAACTACCGCTTGTCGGACCTCGCCGGGGCGCTCGGCCTCGCGCAGCTGGATCGGCTCGACGGCATGCTCGCCGCTCGCGCTCACGTCGCAGACCTCTACCGGGACGCGCTGGCCGAGGTCGAGGGTCTCGAACTCCCGTGCCCGGACCGCGGCGGCGACCGGCGCGGGTGGTTCGTGTTCGTCGTGCAGCTCCCGCGCGGAGTCGACCGTGACGAGACCGTCCGTGCGCTCGCCGGCCATGGCGTGCAGAGCAAGCCCTACCTGCCGGCGATCCACCTGATGAGCTTCTATCGCCAGCAGTTCGGGCATCGACCGGGGGAGTTCCCGGTCTGCGAGGACGTGGCAGCGCGCGCGCTGGCGCTGCCGTTCTTCCCCGGGCTGACCGAGGGGCAGATCGCGCAGGTCGTGACGGCGCTGAGGACCGTGCTGGGGCGCTGAGCCGGCCGCTTGCCGGCGCGCTGACCGCGGACCGCGTTCGTCTGAGCCGCTGCCCCATAATGGCCGCATGTCGCGCTTCGCCGAGTCCCAGGACGATGCCTTCCGCCGCCTGAACGACTCGATCTCGTTCGACTGGCGGCTGAGTCCCTACGACGTCGACCAATCGGTGGCCCATGCCCGGATGCTCGCCGCCCAGAGCATCATCAGCGATAGCGATCGCGACGCCCTGCTGGGCGCGCTGGAGCAGGTGCGCCGCGAACTGGGGGCGGGCAGCTTCCCGTTCGCCGACGGCGACGAGGACATCCACATGGCGATCGAGCGGCGCGTGACCGAGATCGCCGGACGGCCGGGCGGGCGCCTGCACACCGCGCGCTCGCGCAACGACCAGGTCGCCACCGACATGGCGATGTTCGTCCGCGCCCACGCCGCGGTGGCTCGCGAGCGCGTGGTCGGGCTGGCGAGCACCATGGTCGATGTGGCCGAGGCCCACTTGGACTGGCCGATGCCCGGATACACCCACCTGCAGCGCGCCCAGCCGATCTATCTCGGCCACCACCTGCTGGCGTACGTGTGGATGCTGGTCCGCGACGCCGGCCGCTTCTCCGCGGTGATCGCGGCGACCGCCAAGCTGCCGCTGGGGGCCGGCGCGCTGGCCGGGGTCAACTTCGACACCGACCGGACCGCCGTCGCCGCCGAGCTCGGCTTCACGGGCGTGGCCGAGAACTCCGTGGACGCGGTGTCCAACCGGGATTTCGTGCTCGACTACCTGTCCGCCGCTGCGACCTGCGCGACCCATCTGTCCCGCCTCGGGGCCGAGATCGTGCTGTGGTCAAGCGAGGAGTTCGGCTTCTGCGAGGTCTCCGACGCGTGGGCGTCGGGCTCATCGATCATGCCCCAGAAGAAGAACCCCGATGCCGCCGAGCTGCTGCGGGCCAAGGCCCCACGGATCGTCTCGGACCTGATGGCCCTGTACGGGGTGATGCACGGCCTCCCGCTGACCTACAACAAGGATCTGCAGGAGGACAAGGAGCGGCTGTTCGACGCCTGTGACACGCTCGAACTGTGCCTGGAGGCGGCCCACGGCATGGTCGCCACGATGAGCTTCCGCCGCGAGCGGCTCGCCGCCGCGGCCACCGACGAGTTCCTCGCCGCGACGGACGTCGCCGACCTGCTCGTCCGGCGCGGGTTGCCCTTCCGCGAGGCCCACGGAGTCGTCGCCGGTCTCGTTCGCCAGGCGGTGAACACCGGCAAGCAGCTCTCGGAGCTGACCGCCGCCGAGCTGGCCGCCGCGTCGCCGCTGCTCGACGACGAGTACTACCGGGTGCTGCAGGACGGCGCCTGGCTGGAGTCCAAGGTGTCGGAGGGCGGCACCAGCCTGAGCCGGGTCCGCGAGCAGGTGCAGCGAGCGCGCGCCGCGTTGGCGTGAGGACCGCCTTCTACGACCGTCCCGTGCTCGAGGTCGCGCCGGATCTGATCGGCTGCGTGCTGGCGCACGGGGGCTGCTCAGGGGTGATCGTCGAAACCGAGGCCTATCACCACTCCGAGCCCGCCTGCCACGCCTACGTCGGGCTCACGGCCCGGACCAGCACGCTGTTCGCATCGGCCGGGATCGCCTACGTGTATCGCTCCTACGGGATCCACGCCCTGATCAACGCCGTCTGCGAGCCCGAGGACGTCGGCGCCGCCGTGCTGATCCGGGCCCTGCAGCCGCTGACCGAGCTGGACGCGATGCGGGCCCGACGAGGCCTGGAGCACGAGCGCGATCTCTGTTCGGGGCCGGGAAAGCTGACCCAGGCGCTCGGCATCGGCCTAACGCATAACGCCACTGATCTGGACTCAGGGCCGGTGGTGATCAGGCCGCGCCCGGAGCAGTGGGCGGGTGTGGAGGTCGTCAGTGACCGCCGGATCGGGATCACCCGGGCGGTTGAATTGCCCTGGCGGTTCTGCGCTGCCGGCAGCCGGTACCTGTCGCGGCCGGTGTCGTCCTT
>JALYTU010000528.1 GCA_030854125.1 Actinomycetota bacterium
ACACCCCCGCCTTCGCCGATGCCGCCGCTCTGTCCGCGGCCTACCAGAGCCGCACACTCGTCCCGCTGCCCGCCAACTCCGCCGCGCTCGGCCTCGGAGTGGACCGCGCGATGGGCGCCGGCAGCGATGCGCCGCGGGCTCTGTACCGGGGCCTGCGGCCCGGCGCGTTGCGGCTCCTGATCGCGCTCGCGGCGCGGGTCCGCAGCCTGGCCGGCGGCGCGGGTTCCCTCGAGCTGGCGGGGACGGTCACCGATCGGGCCTACGCAGCCCGCGCAGGCGTGGGCTACCCGACCTCGTCGACCGGATGGGGGCTGCGCCTGTCGCGCCACTACACGAGCGCCGCTCAGGCGGGTGCCCTGCAGGCCGTGCTCGATCGCCTGCAATCCCTGAACCTGCTCGCGTGGACGCGGGACGGCTCGGTCCTGGATCTGGTCGTGGCCGGGGATGCCGCTGCCTGGCTGCGCCGTTGAGCCCCCCGGCCGCCACGCCCGGTAGGTTGGCGCCATGACCGACGCGATCCGCACTCCCGACGAACGGTTCGAGGGGCTGCCTGACTTCCCCTTCTCGCCCCGGTGGCGCCAGTACGACGGCCTGCGCCTCGCCCATCTCGACGAGGGAGACGGCGCCCCCGTTCTGTTCCTGCACGGGGAGCCGACCTGGTCCTTTCTCTGGCGCCGGGTGATCGGGCCCGTGCGCGACGCCGGTTTTCGCTGCCTCGCCCCCGACCTGCCGGGCTTCGGACGCTCTGACAAGCCGATCGATCAGGACTGGTACTCCTATGACCGCCACACCGACGCGATGGCCGGCCTGCTCGATGACCTGGACCTGCGCGGGGTGACGGTCGTTGTGCATGACTGGGGCGGTCCGATCGGACTGCGGCTGGCCGTCGAGCACGCTGACCGGATCGACCGGATGGTCATCCTCGACACGGGGCTGTTCACCGGGCATCAGGAGATGACCGATGCGTGGATCGCCTTTCGGGACTTCGTCGCCCGAACCGAGGATCTCCCGATCGGATTCCTGGTCCGCGGTGCCTGTCACACCGACCCCGGTGACGAGGTGATCGCCGCCTACGAGATCCCGTTCACCAACGCCGCCGCCAAGGCCGGGGCGCGAGCGTTCCCGCTCATCCTCCCCACCGAGCCGACGGCACCGGGCGCGGAGGCCGGGGCCCGCGTGCTCGCGGCCCTGCGCAAGGACGCCCGCGACAAGCTTGTGCTGTGGGCGGACGCCGATCCCGTGCTTCCACTGCAAACCGGACAGCGCTTCGCGCAGGCGCTGGGCACCGAGGTCGCCCACGTGATCGCCGACGCCGGGCACTTCCTGCAGGAGGACGCCGGCCCGCAGATCGGCGCTCTGATCGCCGACTGGCTGCGGGCCTGACCGCGCCGGTCTATGCCGGCTGCTTCTCGGGCTCGGCCTCGGACGCGGCCGGCGCGGGAATCGCGGGCGGCGCGTCGTTGGTTCGCTTCTCGTAGGCGGCGCGCAGCCCGTGATCGGGGTTGACCAGAACCTGGTCGCCCTTGAGCACCTTGGTGATGAAGTCCGCCACGCTGCGGGGCACGAGATTCATGCTTCGGAACAGACCGGCGACCGACTTGGGGACGAACACGTCGACCCTGCCGGTCTGCAGCGCCTCGACGATCGCCGCGGCGACGTCATCGGGCTCAACGACCTTGACCCCGCGGCTCTTCTGCAGCCCCGAGCCGAGCTCGGTGTTGACCACCACCGGCATCACGATGCTGACGTCGATGTCGGTGGCCCGGACCTCGGCCCGGATCGCCTCCGAAAGGCCGACCACGGCGTGCTTGGTGGCGCAGTAGGTCGCCCCGCCGGGGAAGCCGGCCTTACCGGCCACCGACGCGATGTTGACCAGGTGGCCGCCGCTGCGCGGCAGGAAGCGCTCGAGCGCAAGCTTGGAGCCATAGATGACCCCGTGGAGGTTGATGTCGATCAGCCGCGCGGCGGTCGCATCGGTCTCGTCGACGAACGGGCCGATCGGCATGATCCCGGCGTTGTTGACCAGGACGTCCAAGGGCCCCAGCCTGGCCTCGGTCTGGGCCAGGAAGTCCTCGAAGCTGGCGCGGTCGGTCACATCCAGTGGGAGCCCAACGGTGCCGCCTCCCAGCTGCGCCGCGGTGCTCTCGGCGAGCCCGGGCTCGATGTCGCCGATCGATACGCGCGCGCCCTGGGCGATCAGCGCGGCGGCGGTGGCACGGCCGATTCCGCGGCCTCCGCCGGTGATGGCAACGACCTTACCGGCGAGCGAACGAGGTGCTTTGGCCATGTCTTCTCCTGGATCTTCGGTGCGGTGGCGACTGTCGTCCAGTTAACCAGTCGCCGGCGGGTCGCGACGGTTGGCTGGCCAGCCAAATAAGCTTGGCCCCGAGCAAATGGCTGATTTCGCGTACGAGGGCTACCGGCTCAACTACACCGTGCACGGCGACGGGCCGGACACCACCGTGCTGCTGCCCGGGCTGCTGCTGCCCCAGACGATGCAGTTCCCGCTCGCTCGCCAGCTTGCCCGCCTGGGCCAGCGGGTGATCACCATGGACCCGCTCGGCCACGGTCGCTCAGACCGGCCGGTGGAGATGTGGAACTACTCGATGGGCGACTTCGCGCTCCAGACGATCGCCCTGCTGGACCACCTCGAGCTCGAGCGGGCGGTGGTCGGCGGCACCTCGCTGGGCGCCAACATCACGCTCGAGGTCGCCTCCCGGGCCTCCGAGCGCCTGCAGGGGATGGTGATCGAGATGCCCGTGCTGGACCACGCGATCGCCGCCTGCGGCGCTGCCTTCACGCCGCTCCTGTTCGCGCTCAAGTTCGGTGGCCCGGTCTTCGGTCCGATGGCCCGCGTCGCCGGCGCCGTCCCCCGCGGACCGCTCCCGTTCATGGCCAAGGTCGGCTTGGACTGGATCGCCCAGGATCCCGCGCCGAGCGCCTCGGTGCTGAGCGGGATCCTCTACGGCCGGGTCGCGCCGGCCCATACCGAGCGCGTGACCTTCCGGGCGCCCACGCTGATCATCGGCCACCCGCGCGATCCCGTGCACCCGTTCTCAGACGCCGGGATGCTCGCACAGGAACTGCCCAACGCC
>JALYTU010000044.1 GCA_030854125.1 Actinomycetota bacterium
CGTGTCAGCTGCTCGCGGCGCTGCCTGGTCTCGGCGTCGGCGACGATCCGGGTGCCACGGGCGCGTCCGATCCGCGTGTCCTCTCAGCGCCACCTGCTGCTGGGCAAGGGCTCGCGCAGGGCGACGCTGCACCTCAGCCGCCGTCAGGCCCAGACGATCCGCGCGGCGCTGCGCCGCCGCCAGCGCGTCTACGCGTACGTGCACAGCGTGCTCAGCGACTCAGGCAACAACGTCGAGGGGTCCAGCCGGGCCTATCGGCTGCGCATCACCGGCTGACGCCGCCGCGTCGACACCGTCGGCCGCGCCCGCATCTGGCCGATCGCCCGCGGCGGCACGCCCACGCCTGCGTGAGATTACTTGCCATGGGGGTCATATCGTGCGATAATCTTAGTCGCCAAGACTAAGATCTATCACGAGACCGGAATCACTCATGCACCCAGATCGTTTCACCATCAAATCCCAGGAGGCGCTGCAGGCCGCCCAGCAGCTGGCCGATCAGCGCCGCAACCCGCAGACCACCCCCGAGCATCTGCTCGCCGTGCTGCTCGAGCAGGACGGCGGAATCGTGGTTCCCGTGCTGCGCAAGCTCGGCGTCGAGCCGGCCGCGATCCGCGTCGAGGACAACCGCGCGCTGCAGGCGCTGCCGACCCTGACCGGCGCGGGCAGCGGCCCTGGTGCCGACCCAGCCGGTGGCTCCAGCGAGCTCGTCCAGATCCTCCGCACAGCGGAGGCCGAGATGCGCGAGCTCAAGGATGAGTACGTCTCCACCGAGCACCTGCTGCTCGCGCTGTCGGCTCATCCCGGCCCGGCCGGCGACGCGCTGCGCGCCGGTGGCGCCACCCACGACGCGCTGAGCAAGGCGCTGGGCGAGGTGCGCGGCTCGCACCGGGTCACCGACGACAATCCCGAGGAGAAGTTTCAGGCCCTTCAGAAGTACGGCCGCGACCTGACCGAGGCTGCCGCCCAGGGCAAGCTCGACCCGGTCATCGGGCGTGACGACGAGATCCGCCGCGTCATTCAGGTGCTCTCCCGGCGGACCAAGAACAACCCTGTCCTGATCGGCGAGCCCGGGGTCGGGAAAACCGCGATCGCTGAGGGACTGGCCCAGCGGATCGTGTCCGGCGACGTGCCCGAGGGGCTGCGGGACCGCCGCGTCATCTCGCTCGACGTCGGCGCGCTGATCGCCGGCTCCAAGTACCGAGGAGAGTTCGAGGACCGGCTCAAGGCCGTCCTGAAGGAGATCGCCGACGCCGACGGCACGGTGATCCTGTTCATCGACGAACTGCACACGATCGTCGGGGCCGGGGCCGCCGAGGGCGCGGTCGACGCGGCCAACCTGCTCAAGCCGATGCTCGCCCGTGGCGAGCTGCGGGCCGTGGGCGCGACCACCCTGGACGAGTACCGCAAGCACATCGAGAAGGACGCCGCGCTGGAGCGCCGCTTCCAGCCCGTGTACGTCGGCGAGCCCAGCGTCGAGGACACGATCGCGATCCTGCGCGGCCTCAAGGAGCGCTACCAGGTCCACCACAAGGTCCGCATCCAGGACTCCGCGCTCGTCGCCGCGGCGACGCTCAGCCACCGCTACATCGCCGACCGGTTTCTGCCCGACAAGGCGATCGACCTCGTCGACGAGGCCGCGTCACGGATCCGGATGGAGATCGACTCCAAGCCGACCGAGATCGATGAGGTCGACCGCCACATAATGCAGCTCGAGATCGAGCTGCAGTCACTCGGCGACGACGACGAGCCGGGCACCGCGGTCCGCCGCGAGCAGCTCGAGCGCGCGCTCGCGCAGGAGCGCGAGACCTCGGCCGGGATGCACGCCGAGTGGGACGCCGAGAAGGCCAGCCTCGGCGCCGTCGCCGACCTGCAGGAGCAGCTGGAGACGGCTCGCACCGAGCTCGAGCGCGCTCGGCGCGAGGCCGATCTCGGCCGCGCCGCCGAGCTGCAGTACGGCACCATCCCCGAGCTCGAGAAGGCGCTGGCCGCGGCTGAGAGCGTCGAGGCGACGGCGGAGATCCCGGCCACCCGGTTCCTCAAGGACGTCGTCGACGCCGACGACGTGGCCGAGATCGTCGCCAAATGGACCGGCGTGCCGGTCACGCGCCTGCTGGAGGGTGAGATCGAGAAGCTCGTGCACATGGAGGAGCGACTGCACCAGCGGGTGATCGGCCAGGACGAGGGGGTCACCGCCGTGGCCAGTGCCCTGCGGCGCTCCCGGGCCGGCCTGCAGGACCCCGACCGGCCGATCGGCACCTTCCTGTTCCTCGGACCGACCGGCGTGGGCAAGACCGAGCTGGCCCGTGCGCTGGCCGAGTTCATGTTCGACACCCAGGAGGCGATGATCCGCATCGACATGTCGGAGTACATGGAGAAGCACGCGGTCTCGCGCCTGGTCGGCGCGCCTCCCGGCTACGTCGGTTACGAGGAGGGCGGTCAGCTGACCGAGGCGGTCCGCCGCCGGCCCTATTCGGTGGTCCTGCTCGACGAGATCGAGAAGGCCCATCCGGATGTGTTCAACGCGCTGCTGCAGGTGATGGACGACGGCCGCCTGACCGACGGCCAGGGCCGCACGGTGTCATTCAAGAACACGGTGCTGATCATGACCTCGAACATCTCGGGCGGCCGGGAGGGGGTGGAGGCCCACTTCAGGCCTGAGTTCGTCAACCGGTTGGATGACATCGTCGAGTTCGCCTCGCTGACGCGGGAGCAGATCGGCGCGATCGTCGACCTGCAGGTGGCCGGCGTCGTGCGGCGGGTGGCCGAGCGAGAAATCGGGCTGGAGCTGAGCGATGACGCGCGTGAGCTGATCGGCAACCTCGGCTATGACCCGACATACGGCGCGCGCCCGCTCAAGCGCGTGATCCAGAAGCGACTGGTCGATCCGCTCGCGCTGGCGATCCTCGAGGGGCGCTTTGTCGCCGGTGACGCCGTTTGGGTCGGCACCGCGGGCGGCGATCTCACACTCGAGCGCGCCGAGGCGCACGCGGCCACTGCCTCCTAGGTCCCGGCCAAAGATTGGATCAGTTCCGCCTCAAATCCGATAGAAGTCAGCGACCGCCGTCCATCGGAAGGAGACCAGGTGCCCACCTACATCATGCTGACCACGTTAAGTCCCGACGGGGTTCAGACGATCAAGAACAACCCGGGGCGCATCAAGGAGGTCAACCGCGAGATCGAACAGCTCGGCGCGACCGTCAAGGCGCAATGGGCGACTCTCGGGCAGTTCGATTTCATCAACGTCGTCGAGGCCCCCGACGAGCAGACCATTGCTCGCGTGTCGCTGGAGCTCGGCTCTCGCGGGACGGGCAAGTACGAGACCCTGACCGCGATCCCGATCGACGACTTCATCAGCGCGATCTGAGGTCCTGGCGACAGGCCGATCGAGTGTCATCACGCGTTCTCGTCCTCGGCGCAGGAGCGCGCGAGCATGCGCTCGTGCAGTCGCTGCTGCGCGCCCCCTCGGCCCCGGAGGTGCTGTGCGCGCCTGGTAATCCGGGGATCGCCGCCGAGGTCGCGATCCCTGACCCCGGGCTCGACGCGGCCGACGCGACCGCGGTCGTCGCGCTGGCGCAGCGAGAACGGATCGACCTCGTCGTGATCGGGCCCGAGGCGCCGCTGGTGGCCGGCGTGGGCGATGCCCTGACCGCCGCCGGGATCCGCTGCTTCGGCCCGGGCGCCGGCGCCGCACGGCTCGAGGGGTCCAAGGCGTTCTGCAAGGAGGTGATGGTCGCGGCCGGCGTGCCCACGGGCGCCTATGCGGTCGTGACCGATGTCCAGGCGGGCATGGCCGCGGTTTCGGGCTATCCCGTCGTGATCAAGGCCGACGGCCTGGCTGCGGGCAAGGGCGTGATCATCGCCGACGATGAGGCACAGGCGCGGGCGGCGCTGACTGAGCTGCTGGTCGAGCACCGATTCGCGACTGAGCAGGTCCTGGTCGAGGAGTTCCTGGACGGTGAGGAGCTCTCGCTGCTGGCACTGTGCGACGGGCAGACCGCGGTCCCGCTCGCCTCCGCCCAGGACTACAAGCGGATCTTCGACGGCGACGAGGGCCCCAACACCGGCGGCATGGGGTCCTACTCGCCGGTTGCAGCCGTCGACGAGGCGCGGGCGCGGGAGATCTGCGCCGTGGTGCACCAGCCCGTGCTCGACGAACTCGCGCGGCGCGGCACGCCGTTTCATGGCGTTCTCTACGCGGGGCTGATGATGACGGCCGACGGGCCTCGAGTGCTCGAGTTCAACGTTCGCTTCGGGGACCCCGAGACGCAGGCCATCCTGCCCCGCCTGGAGTCCGACCTCGCGGTCCTGCTCGACGCGGCGTGTACCCCGGGCGGCTTGCACGACGCGCAGGTGAGCTGGCGCCCGGAGATCGCGGTGACGGTCGTGCTGGCCAGTGCCGGATATCCGGAGTCGAGCTCGTGCGGGAACCTGATCATGGGCCTCGATCGCGTTGCCGCGGACGTCTCCGTGACCCACGCGGGAACCGCGGCCGGGCCGGCGGCTGGAGCGATTCTCACCGCCGGTGGGCGCGTGCTGAGCGTGACCGCGCTCGGCGCCGATGCCGCTGACGCCCGCGCGGCTGCCTATGCTGCTGCGGACATGATCGAGTTTGCCGGACGTCAGCTGCGCCGCGACATCGCTCTGCGGGCCGTGCGATGAGCGAAGAGCAAGAAGAGATCCGGCCGCTCGTCCCGGCCGGAGCTGAATCCGGCGAGGAGACGCCTGAGCTGGCGGCGGCCGCCAACGGAGAGTCGATGGCCGAGACCGCGGCCGAGATCGAGGATCTCGACACCGACGCGCCCCGGGTGGGGATCGTGATGGGGTCGAAGAGCGACCTCCCCGCGATGGAGAAGGCCGAAGCCGAGTTGACCGAGCGCGGCATCTCGTCCGAAACCCGGGTGATGTCAGCGCACCGCGATCCCGACACGGTCGCCGATTACGCCAAGAACGCCCGGATGCGCGGCCTGCGCGTCATCATCGCGGGCGCTGGCCTGTCGGCTGCGCTGCCGGGGGTTGTCGCCGCCCACACCGACCTGCCGGTGATCGGCGTCCCGCTGACCAGCAAGACGTCGGTGGCCGGAGGCCTCGACGCGCTGCTGTCGATCGCTCAGATGCCCCCGGGCGTTCCGGTCGCGTGCGTGGGGGTCGATAACGCGCGCAACGCGGCGGTGCTGGCCGCGAGGATCCTGGGCGCCTGACCAGGATGCGTCAGGTCCTCGATGTACTGCGCGATCACGGCTGCGGACAGACGCCGGCGGCGCGGAGCCGCCTGGGAGGTCTGGATCTGGGGTGCCTGCGTCTGAGTCTGCATGGTCGTCCTCACTGCGCAGCGTTGTACGATGAGTGACGTACGATAGCAAAGGTACGACGACTGTCGTACAATCACCGTTAAAGGCCATGTCCATTCACGCTTCCGAACCGATCGCCCACCCGCTCCGTGACGAGCTCGAGCTGAGTGCCGTGCTGCACGCTCTCAGTGACCCGGTGCGGCTGATGATCGTGGCCGAACTGGCCAAGGGCGACGGCGAGTGCACCTGCGGCAGCTTCGCCCTGCCGGTCACCAAGTCCACCTGCACCCACCACTTCAAGGTGCTGCGCGACGCCGGCCTGATCCAGCAGCGCCAGCAGGGCACGACCCGCCTGAACACGCTGCGCCGCGACGATCTCGAGTCACGCTTCCCGGGGCTGCTGGCGACCATCCTCGCCGCCGCCGGCGATCCCGCCGCCGTAGTGGCACACGCCGGGTAGAGCGTCGCCGCCCCGGTGATCGCACGTTACACCCGGCCCGAGCTGGCCTCGATCTGGTCTGACCAGGCCCGCTTCGATGCGCTGCGCGAGGTCGAGATCGCCGCCTGCGAGGAGATGGAGGGGCCGACCGTCGATGAACTCGAGGCGATCCGGTCGGCCACGTTCAGCGTGGAGGCGATCGCGGCACGGGAGAAGGTCACCGATCATGACGTCGCCGCCTTCGTCGACGTCCTCTCACAGTCCGCCGGGGCCGCCGGCCGCTGGATCCACTACGGGCTGACCTCCAGTGACGTACTCGACACCGGGCTGGCACTGCAGATCAAGCGCGTTGGCGCCTACGTGCTCCCGGACGCCCGCCGGCTGGTCGAGGTGCTCGTCGCTCGCGCCCGCGAGCACGTGTCGACACTGTGCGTCGGCCGCACGCACGGGATCCACGCCGAACCGACCACGTTCGGGATCAAGCTGGCCGGGTTCGCGTTCGAGGCCGAGCGCAACCGCGTGCGCCTCGAGCGCGCGTTTGCCCAGGCCTGTGTCGGGGCGGTGTCGGGTGCGGTGGGCACCTACTCGGCGACCTCACCCGATTTCGAGGCCCGTGTGCTGGACAGGCTCGAGCTCGAGCCCGAGCCGGTCTCCACCCAGGTGGTGGCTCGCGACCGCCACGCTGAGCTGCTGAGCGCGATCGCCCTCGCCGGCGCCGGCCTGGAGCGTTTTGCCACCGAGGTGCGCCACCTCGCCCGCACCGAGGTCGGCGAGGTCCGCGAGCCGTTCCGTGCCGGCCAGAAGGGCTCGAGTGCGATGCCGCACAAGCGCAATCCGATCAAGTCCGAGCAGATCTCGGGGCTAGCCCGGGTGCTGCGCGGCAACGCCCAGGCGGCTCTGGAGAACGTCGCGCTCTGGCACGAGCGCGACATCTCGCACTCGTCGGTCGAGCGGATCATCCTGCCGGACTCCACCAGTCTGCTCGACCACCTGCAGCGCCGGACGATCGCACTTGTGGAGGGCATGGTGATCGACGCGGCGCGCATGCGCGAGAACCTCGAGCTCACCTACGGGGCGCTGTTCTCCCAGCGGCTCCTGCTTGCGCTCGTGGGGCGCGGCCAGACGCGCGACGACGCCTATCGGACCGTTCAGCGCTTGGCGCAACGCGCGCTCGACGAGCGGGTCGTCCTGCGCGAACTGCTCGCGTCGGACCCCGCCGGCGAGGGACTTGATCTGACCGCCGTGTTCGACTATTCGCCCTACGTCATGCACGCCGAGACGATCGTCGGACGCCTGCGGGGAATCGTCCCGATCAGCCGCTAGCATCGCGGCCGTGGCTGCTGCCCTCTCCGATCTGGCCCTGCTCGCATCGGGCAAGGTCCGCGAGATCTATGACCTCGGGAACGAGCTTCTGCTCGTGGCCTCAGACCGGATCTCGACCTATGACGTGGTGCACCCGACGCCGATCCCCGACAAGGGCAGCGTCCTCACCGGATTGTCGACGTTCTGGTTTCAGCGCACCGCGGAGATCGTCCCCAACCACCTCATCTCGGTCACCGAGGGGATCCCGGCGGAAGCCCGCGGCCGCGGGATGGTGGTCAAGAAGCTCAAGATGCTCAGCGTCGAGTGCGTCGTGCGCGGCTACATCACCGGGTCGGGCTGGAAGGACTACCAGGCCACCGGCGCGGTCTCGGGGATCGAGCTGCCGGCCGGGCTGCGCGAGTCCGATCAGCTGCCCGAGCCGCTGTTCACCCCCTCCACCAAGGCTGACGTCGGCCATGACGAGGCGATCGACTTCGAGGGCGCCGTCGCGCTGGTCGGCGATCGGGCGCTGGCCGAGCGCGTCCGCGACGTCTCGCTGGCCCTCTACTCCCATGCCGCCGAGCACGCCCGCGAGCGCGGGATCATCCTGGCGGACACGAAGTTCGAACTCGGTCTCGACGCCGACGGCACGCTGACCATCGGCGACGAGGTCTGCACGCCGGACTCCTCGCGCTTCTGGCCGGCCGACGGCTATGAGCCCGGCCACGGCCAGCCGAGCTTTGACAAGCAGTTCGTCCGCGACTGGGCCTCCGCGACCGGCTGGGATCGCAACCCGCCCGCGCCGCCGATCCCCGAGGAGGTCGTCGCTCGCACGCGTGAGAAGTACGTCGAGGCCTACGAGCGACTCTCCGGATCGTCGTTTGCGCGTTGGCGCGAACGCACCGGGAGCTGACCAGCGGCTGTGCGCGCCCGAGTCCTCGTCACCCCCAAGTCCGGGATCTTGGATCCGCAGGGTCAGGCCGTGGAACGGGCGCTCCCCGCGCTCGGTTTCACGGGCGTGCGCAACGTCCATGTCGGGCGCCTGATCGAGCTCGACGTTGAGGATGACGCGCAGCTGCCGGAGATGTGTGAGCGGCTGCTGACCAATCCGCTGATCGAGGACTACGAGATCGTCGACGCCGGGATGGACGAGAGATCCAGCCGACCGTGAAGTTCGGCGTCGTGCGCTTCCCCGGCTCGTGTGACGAGGTCGACGCCCAGCTCGCAGCCGAGCGGGTGGGGGAAGCGGTCATCCTCTGGCACGGTGACCGTGACCTGCGTGGGGTCGACGCCGTGATCGTGCCCGGCGGCTTCTCCTACGGTGACTACCTCCGCGTCGGCGCGATCGCCCGTTTCGCGCCGGTGATGGAGTCAGTCGCCACGTTCGCCGCCGACGGCGGATTCGTGCTCGGGATCTGCAATGGCTTTCAGGTCCTCTGCGAGGCCGGGCTGCTGCCGGGGGCACTGCTACCCAACCCGTCGCTGCGCTTCATCTTCCGCCAGGTCGAGCTCGAGGTCGCCCGCGCCGACTCTCCCTTCACCCGGGCGTGCGTCCACGACCGGCCGCTCTCGATCCCGATCAAGCACACGACCGGCCGCTACTTCGCGCCCGAGGCCGAGCTCGACCGCCTGGAGGCCGCCGGGCAGGTCCTGCTGCGCTACGCCCCGGGCCACAACCCCAACGGCTCGCTGCGCGACATCGCCGGGGTGTGCAACCCGACCGGCAACGTGTTCGGGCTGATGCCCCACCCCGAGCACGCGGTCGACCCGCTGACCGGCTCGACCGACGGGCTGGGGATCTTCGCCTCGCTGCGCGCAGCCGTCGCCGATCGGGTGGTGGCGTGAGCGTCATGGCCCGCCATCGCGAGCTCGGCCTGACCGACGCCGAGTACGAGCTGATCCTGCAGGGACTGGCGCGCGATCCCAGTCCGACCGAGCTGGCGATGCTGTCGCTGATGTGGTCAGAGCACTGCGCCTACAAGCACTCCAAGAAGCTGTTGCGCCGACTGCCCACCGAAGGTCCGCACGTGCTCATGGGTCCGGGCGAGAACGCCGGCGTGGTCGATGTCGGCAGCGGCCTGGGGCTCGCGTTCAAGGTTGAGTCCCACAACCACCCGAGCGCCGTCGAGCCCTTCCAGGGTGCGGCCACCGGAGTCGGCGGCATCCTGCGTGACGTGTTCGCCGTCGGCGCCCGACCGATCGCGGTGCTTGACTCTCTGCGCTTCGGCGAGCCCACCTCCGAGCGCTCGCGCTATCTGCTGGACCGGGCGGTGGCGGGCATCGGGCACTACGGCAACTCGATCGGCGTCCCGACCGTCGGTGGCGAGATCTACTTCGAGTCCAGCTACGAGCAGAACTGCCTGGTCAACGCGATGGCGCTCGGCCTCGCCCCTCACGAGCGCCTGATCCGCTCGGCGGCGGCCGGGCCGGGCAACGTGCTGATCCTGTTCGGCGCGCTCACCGGCCGCGACGGGATCGGCGGCGCTTCGGTGCTGGCCAGCGCCGAGCTCGGTGAGTCCGATGCCGCCAAGCGCCCATCGGTCCAGATCGGGGACCCGTTCGCCGAGAAGAAGCTGTTGGAGTGCTGCCTGGAGCTGCTGGACTGCGAGCTGCTGGTCTCGCTGCAGGACCTCGGCGCGGCCGGGCTGACCTCGTCGGCCTCCGAGATGGCCAGCAAGGGTGCCGTCGGTCTGGACATCGACATCGCGCGGGTGCCGTTGCGCGAGGCCGGGATGGAGCCGTTTGAGATCATGGTCTCCGAATCCCAAGAGCGGATGCTGTGCGTGGTCGAGCCGGCGCGTGTCGACGAGGTGCTCGCGGTCTGCGCCCGCTGGGAGACCCTGTCGACGGTGATCGGCGAGGTCAACGACTCCGGTCGGTTGCGGGTCCTGGACGCCAACACCGTCACGGCCGACCTGCCGGTCGGGATCCTCGTCGACGACTGCCCGCTCTATGACCTGCAGCCGGCGGCGCCGACCGAGAACCTGTACGCGCCGCCGCCGATCGTCCTGCGCACCGACGCGCAGGCGGACGCGACGCTGCTCGCTCTGCTGGGTTCGGCCAATCTGGCCTCGCGCCGGCCCGTGTTCGAACAGTATGACCCGGTGGTGCAGTCGCGCACCGTGCGTCGGCCCGAGGAAGCGGACGCCGCCGTGCTCGCCCTCCCGGACGGCTCAGCGATCGCGGTGGCGATCGACGGCAACGGCCGCCGGGTCGCCTGTGACCCCCGCGCGGGCGCCGCCGAGGCGGTCTATGAGTGCGCGGCAAACCTCGCCTGCACCGGCGCCGAGCCGCTCGGCCTGACCAACTGCCTGAACTTCGGCAACCCCGAGAAGCCGCACGTTGCCTGGCAGCTGGTCGAGTCGGTCGAGGGGATCGCGCAGGCCTGCACGGCGCTCGAGCTGCCTGTCGTCGGCGGCAACGTCTCGCTGTACAACGAGGCACCCGCCGGGCCGATCTTCCCGACGCCGGTCATCGGCATGGTCGGACGGCTGCCTGACGCGGCCCGGGCCGGCCGCTTGGGCTTCGCCGGCGACGGGGACGCGATCGCGCTCGTCGGCTCGCTGCAGGCGGCCTCGGCGGCCGGCTCGGAGCTGTCCAAGC
>JALYTU010000529.1 GCA_030854125.1 Actinomycetota bacterium
GAGCGATCATCCCCGCCGCGACGCGCGAGGTCCCCGCTCCGGGGCGATCGCGCTCGAGTACGAGCACCCGCAGGCCGCGACCACCGGCCCGCCAGGCGACGGCCAGCCCGATCACGCCGCCCCCAATGACGACGACGTCTGCGGCTGTGCGTGGAGACGGCTCGGACACGAAAGCTCCCTGCTCCGGCATTACCCAGTCAGGTCGTAACGGTCGGCGGATGACACATCCGCCCTCTCAGCCCAACGGTGGGGCTCCCGTCCGACCAATGCTAGTGGCTGCCCACAGCGTCCCGCGGTGCCGCACTCCTGCCAGACTGAGCAGCGTGAGCGACCGCACCACCCGCCTGCACGCAGCGAGGCTGTACCTGGTCTGCGACGTGCAGTCCGACCGCTTCCTGACCGCGGCACTGCGCGGCGGCGTGGACATCGTGCAGCTTCGGGCCAAGCACGCCGGCGATGACGCACTGCTCGAAGCGGCGCAGCGTTACCGGCGCGCGTGTGACGCGGCCGGGGCGCTGCTGATCGTCAATGACCGGCCCGACCTGGCCGTCGCCGCGCATGCCGACGGCGTGCACGTCGGCCAGGACGACATCAGCGTGGCCCGCGCCCGCGCCGAGCTCGGTCCCGACGCGTTGATCGGCCTCTCGACCCACTCCCCTGCGCAGATCGATGCCGCCACCACGGCCGGCGCGGACTACATCGGGGTTGGGCCGGTGCATGCCACGCCGACCAAGCCGGGCCGTCCCGCGGTCGGGCTCGAGCTCGTGCGCTACGCATCGGTGCACGCCGCCGTGCCGTTCTTCGCGATCGGCGGCATCGACGGTGCGCTGGTCGGCGCCGTGGTCGGCGCGGGCGCCTCGCGGGTGGCCGTGGTGCGCGCGATCACTCAAGCGCCGGACCCCGAGGCAGCGGCGCGCGAGCTGCGCGCCCAGCTGTCCGGCGTCGCCCTGGAGGCCGGCGTTGGGGCAACGTAGTCGCAAGCGAGGCCGCCGGGCCAAGGTTCCCGCGGCCGGCGCGAAGCCGAGGACGACGCCGCCCGCCCCGATCAGCGAGATCGGGGGTTGGAAGGTCGAGGCGCCGATGACCCGCTCGCAGCGCCGTGACGCCGCGATCCGCGCTGGGCTGACCCCGATCAAGACCGGGGAGCGTCCGAAGGCGATCGTCGTCGCCAGCGCCGTCGCCGGGCTGATCGGGTTGTCCCAGCTCATCCTGTTCGCGGTCGGAATCAAGATCCAGGGCAAGTCACCAGCCCTCACCGGGACGGTTCTCTTCTGCGGTCTGATGATCGTGTGCGCGGTGGGGATGTGGCGGCTGTGGTACGGCGCCGTGCTCGCGTTCATGGCCCTGCTGGCGATCGTCGCCTGTCTGTTCTCGCTGTTTCTGATCGAGGCCAGCAACGCCCTGGCGCTGGTCGTCGCCCCGGTGATCGTGATCGGCGCCGGCTGGCTCTTCTTCAAGCTGGTCCGAGTGCTCAGCCGGATCCAGATGCCCAAGCCTCCCGGGCGCTGACCGGGCCTCGCGCCGGGCGGCGGAGTCCACCTCAGACGGTGAGATAGGCTCAGCTCCCATGCCCGAAGTTTCTTATGACTGCATTGTGATCGGCTCCGGGCCAGGCGGCTACGTGGCCGCGATCCGCGCCGCCCAGCTCGGAATGACCACCGCCGTGATCGAGAAGGACACGGTTGGGGGCCGGTGCCTGAACTACGCCTGTATCCCCGCCAAGGCCGTGCTCCGCGTCGCCGACATCGTCAGCGAGATCCGCGAGGCGGACGAGTTCGGGATCAAGGTCTCCGAGCCCGAGATCGACTACGCCGGCGTGAGCGCCCGCCGTAACAAGGTGGTCACCACCCTGACGGGCGGCGTCGCCGGGCTGCTGAAGAAGAACAAGATCGACTACATCGAGGGCGAGGGCTCGCTGGCCGGCCCTGGCCAGGTGAAGGTCGGCGAGCAGATCCTGTCGGCCAAGACGATCGTGCTGGCCACCGGCTCGGTCAAACGCGCGATCCCTGGCGCGCAGTTCGGCGGCCGCGTGATCGGCACCGAGGAGGCCTGGGCGCTGGACGCGCTGCCGGCCAGTATGGCCGTGGTCGGGGCCGGTGCCTCCGGCGCCGAGATCGCCTCGGCCTACGCGCGGCTGGGCACCCACGTGACGCTGTTCGAAGCGCTGGACCGTGTCCTGCCCACCGAGGACGCCGACATCTCCAAGCTCGCCGAGCGCGGCCTCAAGAAGCAGGGCATGAGCATCCACACCGGCACGCTGGTCACGGACATCGCCACCGGCGAGGACAGCGTGACCTTCAGCCACGGGGACGAGTCCGACGAGGTGCAGTGGCTGGTCATCGCCGCCGGACGCGGCCCCGATGTCGAGGCGCTCGGCCTGGACGCGGCCGGCGTCAAGCTCGACGAGAGCGGCCTGATCGCCGTCGATGGCGCAATGCGCACCAGCGTCGAGGGCATCTACGCGATCGGCGATCTCGTGCCCGGCCCGGCGCTCGCGCACAAGGCCTCGGACGAGGGCGTGATCGCGGTCGAGGATGCGGCCGGGATGACCACGCACCCGATCGAGTACGTCGACGTGCCACGGGCGACGTTCTGCACCCCCAACGTCGCCAGCTTCGGGCTCACCGAGGCGCAGGCCCGCGAGGCCGGACACGATGTGGTGGTCGGCAAGGTCCAGTACGGCGCAGTCGGCGCCGGCACCGTCTACGGCGACCGCACGGGCCTGGTGAAGATCGTCGGCGAGAAGCGCTATGGAGAGCTGCTCGGCGGCCACATCATCGGGGCCAAGGCGACCGAGCTGATCCAGGAGCTCGTCAACGCGCGGGCGCTGGAGGGCGGCTACCCCGAGGTGGCACGGCTGATCCACGGCCACCCGACGATGTCCGAGGCCGTCATGGAGGCCGCCCGCGCCGCCGACGGCTGGCTGATCCACGGTTAGGGCTCCGTGGCTCCGGACGCTGGTCTGCGGACGTGACGCCGGAGCAGCCCGTCCTCTTCTACGACCTCGGGTCGCCCGAGTGTTACCTGGTGGGCGAACGGGTGATGGGCGAGCTGGACCCGGTCCCCGAGTGGGAAC
>JALYTU010000530.1 GCA_030854125.1 Actinomycetota bacterium
CGATACGAGCCTGCGCGTCCACGGCTTGGCCGTGAGCTCGGCCTGCGGGAAACCCTCGGTCGAGATGAAGCCGGGCAGCACGAGCCCGACGTGGACTGCGTGCTGCGCCTCCTCGTTGTGCAGGGCGTCGGTCCAGCCCGCGAGCGCGAACTTCGCCGCCGAGTAGGAGCCGGAGTTGGGTCGCGAGACGCGGCTGGCGGTGCTGCCGACGTTGACGATTGACACCGGCGACGGTCCCAACCCCGGTGCGGCCGGCGTGCCGGCGGCCGCGGTCGCCGTGGCGCGCAGCAGCGGCAGCAGCGCCTCGGTGAGCCGCACCGGCGCCTCGAAGTCGAGCTTCATGTGACGCTCCACGTTGGCCCAGCCGGTGTCACCGAAGCGCCCCCGCCAGGCCGCGCCGGCGTTGTTGACCAGCAGGTGAAGCTCACCGTGTTCGCGGGTGACCACCTCGCGAACACGCTCAGGGGCGCCCGGGGCGGTCAGGTCCTCGGCGATCACCGTGGCGCCACCCAGCTCGGCGGCCAGCGTGCGGAGCTGTTGCTCGCGCCGGGCGACGAGCACCAGCGCCACCCCGGGCTCCCGGGCCAGGCGGCGGGCCGTCGCCGCGCCGATGCCGGCCGAGGCGCCGGTGATGAGCGCGGTGAAGGGCATCGCGGGGAGAGTAGCCTCGCAGCCAGATCCGGGGGCTACCAGGCGCCGGCCCGGAGCCCGAACCGGTTTGCGTTCCCCCTCCGGGCGGGAATAGGTTTCCCCGTTGACACGTCCGCAACGCCGCGGTTCGACAATCGGGCGTCGATCGCGACAGGGGAGGAACCGCATGACAGAGACGGCTGCGCCACCGCGAGGGGCGCGTGATGTTGACCTTCAGTCCGACGGGATGGACCGCCAGGTCGGGTTCCTCGGCCTGCTCTGGGCCTCGGAAGGCTCGATTATTGGTTCGGGGTGGCTGTTCGGCGCCCTCACCGCCGCCTCGATCGCCGGCCCCTCGGCGATCATCGCCTGGGTCCTCGCGTCCTTCATCATCATCGCGCTGGCGCTCGTGCACGCCGAGCTCGGCGGCCTGTTCCCGGTCTCGGGCGGCACCAGCCGCTTTCCCCACTACGCGTTCGGCAGCTTCGCCGGTGCCACGTTCGGCTGGTTCTCCTACATCCAGGCGGCCAGCGTGGCTCCGATCGAGGTCCTGGCGGTCGTCCAGTACGCCTCCACCTACAGCTTCGCCCACAGCTGGTACACGAGCACCGGCACCCTGAGCGGGGTGGGCATCCTGGTCGCGGTGGTGCTCATGTTCCTGTTCGTGATCATCAACGTGATCGGGGTCAAGTGGCTGGCCCGGGTCAACAACGCGCTGACCACGTGGAAGGTGTTCATTCCCATCCTCGCGATCATCGTGTTGGCCGCCACGCACTTCCACGGATCGAACTTCAGCCACGGCGGCGGTTTCTTCGTCAAGGGCAACGAGATCAAGGACATCCTGATCGCGATTCCGGCCGGCG
The DNA here is from genome assembly GCA_030854125.1 of Actinomycetota bacterium. Taxonomy (GTDB): domain Bacteria; phylum Actinomycetota; class Thermoleophilia; order Solirubrobacterales; family Solirubrobacteraceae; genus Palsa-465. Next base: position 1,494 of record JALYTU010000530.1, read on the forward strand.
GCATCATCTTCTCGCTGCTGGGCTTCGAGCAGGCCGTCCAACTCGGCGGTGAGGCCAAGAACCCGGCCAAGGATCTGCCCAGGGCGGTGATCCTGTCGATCCTGATCGGCGGCCTGGTCTATGTGCTCGTGCAGATCGCGTTCATCGGAGCGCTGGATCCGGCGCTGCTGGCCAAGGCCGGCACGTGGACGAACATCGCCACTCCGGGGCACAGCGCGGCGCTCAAGGAGCTCAACGCGGCGCCGTTCTACCAGGTCGCCTCGCTGGCCGGGCTGGCCTGGCTGGCGGTGATCCTGCGCCTGGACGCGATCATCTCTCCGGGCGGCACCGGCCTGATCTACCTGACCTCGGCCTCGCGGATCAGCTTCGGGCTGTCGCGCAACGGCTACATCCCGCAGGCGTTCGAGCGCAACTCGCAGCGAACCAAGGTGCCGGTGTTCGGCGTGATCGTGACCGCCTGCATCGGGCTCCTGTTCCTGCTGCCCTTCCCGAGCTGGGAGAAGCTCGTCGGGGTCGTCACCTCGGCCTCGGTGATGATGTACGCCGGGGCGCCGCTCTCGCTCGGCGCGCTGCGGCTCCAGAAACCCGACCTGCCCCGCCCCTACCGACTGCGGGGCGCGCAGTTCTTTGCGCCGATGTCGTTCGTGCTGGCCAACTTCGTCGTCTACTTCGCCGGGTGGAGTGTGTACTCCACGCTGATGGTCGTGGTGCTGATCGGCATCGTGCTGATCGGGCTCTCCTATGTGTTGCATCTGAACCCCAACCGACCCGAGATCGACTGGGGCGCCGCCGTGTGGGTGGTGCCGTACCTGGTCGGGATGGGCGTGATCTCCTATATCGGACAGTTCCCGGTGCCGAGCATGGGGATCATCGGCGGCGTGGGCACCTTCAAGACCGTGCTGGTCGGCGGAACCGGCGCGCTCCCGTTGGGGATCGACCTGATCGTGGTCGCAGTGTTCAGCCTGGTCATCTATTACCTGGCCATCTCCCGGCGGTTGGCGCCCGAGAAGGTCGACCACTACGTGCGCGAGGTCTACCCACCGCCGGTCGCCGAGTAGCTGCGGCGCGCTACGGGCGGCCGGCGTCAGCGCCCCCGGCCGTCCGCAGCGCGAGCGCGAGCGCGAAGCGCCCGTCCGGCGTGTTGAGCGTGTCCCCGAGCAGCTCTGAGAGCTTGGCCATCCGGTAGCGGACCGTCTGCGGGTGGACGTGCAGCTGCGCCGCGATCTGCGGGGTGTGGCGCTGGTGATCGAGCCAGGCCCGCAGCGTCAGGCACAGCCGGGCCCGCTCCCCGGCGGGCAGCTCGTCCAGCGGGGCGAGCACCGCGACGGCGAGCACCCCCGCGAGCGCTGAATCCTGGTTGACGACCAGCGCCGGTAGGTGCTCGACGCAGCGCACCAGCCCACCGGGTTCGATCACGCCGTCGCCAAGGAGGCGCAGCGCGGTCCGCGCCCAGTGCAACGAACGTTCCGCGTCGGCCGGCGCGACGGTCGGACCCAGCGCGGCCGGGCGTCCATCGCCGGGATCCTCGCCGGGCCCGGTGGGCAGCGCACGGTCCAGCGCACCGGGGCGACCCGGTCCATCGG
>JALYTU010000531.1 GCA_030854125.1 Actinomycetota bacterium
GCCGGGACCGGCGTAGGTCCGGCGAGGGCGGCAGCGTCCCGCCGGGCAGCGCGACCGCGAGCGCGACGCCGATGCCCAGCAGCGCCCAGGTGACCGGATCCTCGAGGAAGTCGGCGTAGAGCATCGTGTGGAAGATCAGCGCCGCGACGGCGGCCGCGATCGCACAGCGCAGCGGGTCACCGCGGGCGCGACGCAGCATGCAGATGAGCACGCAGACCACGAGCGCCAGATAGACGACCTCGCCGATCAGGCCCTGCTCGGCCGCGATCGTGACCGGGATCGTGTGCGAGGCCGACAGGGTGGTCGCCGTGCGGCGGTGCTCGCGCCGGTACTCGACCACGAACGAGCCCGACCCGTACCCCCACACCGGGCGCTGCCCGAACAGCGACACACCACCGCTGACCAGGCCGCCGCGCCCGCTGGAGGCGCCGTTGATGCCCTGGTTGAGGCCGAAGGTGCGCGGGGTGGCGGCCACCCCGGCCGCCCCGACGAGTAGCACCACCGCGGCGATGTAGAGGGCCCGCGTCGGCCGCCAGCGCAGCGCGGCGATCACTCCGAGCCCGACGAGCAGCGCCCCGAGGCTCGACCGCGACAGGGTCAGGACCAGGCCCGCCCACAGCACCGCGAGCACGACCACGGCGATCAGCTGCTCGCGCTGCCGCCGGCCATAGATCAACAGCACCGCGATGAGGATCATCGAGAGAGCCAGGAAGCGCCCGAAGATGTCCGGATCGAAGAACACCGAGTTGACGGTGAAGTAGGTGTGCAGATCGTTGGTGACGACCAGCTTGGGGTTGAGGATGATCGTCTTGGTGGCGTACTCCGCGAAGCCGATGCCCGCAAAGATGATCGCCAGCACGATCAGCAGCCGCAGGCAGTTGGTGACCAGCTCGCGATTCCAGTCCAGGTCGCGCAGCAGGCGGTAGAGCAATGCGAAGGGCACGTAGAAGAAGGCCATCTGCTGAAGGGCCTTCTCGAAGTCAGACGAGTAGACCGACTGGACGGCGTAGAGGACGATGGTCAGCGCGAGCAGGCGCTCGACCCGCATTGCCCAGCCGCCCGAGCCATCGGGCCGGGGGGCGGACACGCGCTCGTCGCGGAGGATCGGGACGATCCAGGCCAGCGCGCCGACCGCGACCACCAGGTAGAGCGGCACGAGCAGATTCGACGTGCTCCCGCCGGACTGGATCGGGATCCGGAACGGGAGTGCGAGCACAGCGAGCGGTCCGATCAACTCCGGCCGGGGGGCGATCAGTCGCGCGAGCGCGAACAGCACTGCGATCGCGACCACGGCTCCGATCAGCGCGTAGAGCGGGTGACGGTGCACGATGGCCAGCTGGGACGAGTTCCAGATCTCAGCCAGCAGCAGCACCGGTGCGAGCACCAGCGCCCCCAGCGTGGCCAGCGCTCGCGTGCGCAGCTCGGCGGAGATGAGCACCCCCGCGACGAGCAGCGCGACGACGATCACACCGACCTTCGGCAGCGGCCCGGAGACGGTGGCGAGCGCGAACACAGCTGGGAATCATCCTCTACCCTCTCCCGGCATGTCCCGGGCCCTGAAACTTGCACCCACCGCCGCGTTGCTCGCCCTGATGCTGTCGGCCTGCGGAACGTCGGCCAAGCCCGAGGCGGGCAGCCTGAACGCGACGAGCATCGTGCACAAGGGCATCGACGATCCGCGCAGGACGCACATCCAGTGCCTGCGTGCCGAGCACATCGCGGTCACGCGGTTCGGTCACGTGTGGTTCCAGGTCGGGACCCGTCCGAGCGGCCCGACCGTCCAGTTCGCGGCCACGCCGGGCGCTGCCCAGAACCTGCAGATCACCGGTCAGGTGGCCGGGGCAGAGGTGATCGGCGCCGCCCTGCTGTATCCCAACCAGGCCTCCGGCACGCTGCTCAAGAGCGTCGAGACGTGCGTCGCCAAGGGCGTGACCGGCTGACCGGTCGGTCAGCCACCCTTCATCTTTCGTGCTCCGACGTCCGCTCGCCAACCTGCACTCGGCCTCCACGACCGAGATCCCCGCCGCGGAGCCGGTCGCGTCGCAAGCTGCCGTCTCGCGTGAACCGACCCGCGGGGGCACGACGCTGACGCCCGGACGCTTCTACGTCGGCCTGATCGTCGTCGCAATCGCGATCGGCGCCATCTCGCTGCTGATCCCCTCCACCCCGAGCTATGACCCGTGGGCGTGGATCGTGTGGGGCCGGGAGATCGTGCACCTGGACCTGCAGACCACCGGCGGCCCGTCGTGGAAGCCGCTGCCGATGATCTTCACGACGCTGTTCTCACCGTTCGGGCAGGCCGAGCCGGACATGTGGCTGGTGATCGCGCGGGCCGGCGCCTTCGCCGCCGTGGTCATGACCGCCCGGCTGGCCTTCCGTCTGACCCGACTGATCGGCTCGCGGATCAGCACAGCCGGCGTGGCGCCGCTCGCCCCGGCCGTGCTCGCGGCGGCGATCGGTGCCGTCGGTCTGGCCTTCAGCGGGGGCTTCATCTCGGACAACGCGCTCGGATACTCCGAGGGGCTGGCCGCGGCGGCGATCCTGATCGCGATCGAGCGCCATCTCGACGGCGCCCCGCGCCAGGCCTTTGCGGTCGGCTTCCTGGCCGCGCTGGACCGTCCCGAGATCTGGCTCTTCTGGGGCCCCTACGGGCTTTGGCTGTGGTGGCGTGATCCGGGCGCTCGCAAACTTGTCGCCGCGCTGTTCGTGCTCATCCCGGTGCTGTGGTTCGCGCCCGAGTACTGGGGTTCGGGCCATTTCCTGCGCGGCGCCACACGCGCTCAGCATCCGCGTTCCAACAGCCCGGCGTTCGCCAAGTGCCCGTTCTGCACCGAACTGGCCGATCACGCCTGGCCGACCGTGCTGCTGCGCCTGAAGGTCGCCGCGGTGATCCTCGCCGGCGTCGTGGTCGCCGGCCTGCTCCTGCGCTTCTGGCACCTCGCTGGCCAGAGCTACTGGTTCGACGAGATGGCCACCCTCGGCGTGCTCCATCCGTCCCTCGGCCAGACGCTCGGCGACCTGCCGACGCTCGAGGCCACCCCGCCCCTCTACTACGTCCTCGCCTGGTTCTGGAC
>JALYTU010000532.1 GCA_030854125.1 Actinomycetota bacterium
GCTCGCTTCAGAGCAGGAGCAGGCGGTCCGGGTGGCGTGCTCTGACCGCCAACTGACCGTGGTGGTGGGGCAGGCGGGGACGGGGAAGAGCACCGCGCTGACCGGGGTCGCCCGCGCGCACCAGCAGGCCGGACGGCGGGTGATCGTGACCTCGACCGGCGCGCAGGCCGCCGAACGGCTCACCGCCGAGCTGTCAGCGGCCGGCCTCGCTGACGCGTCGGGCTACTCCACGATGGCGTTGCAGGCCGCAGTGCGCCGTGGCGCGGTGACGCTCGGCCCTGAGGTGACGGTCATCCATGACGAGGCCGCGCTCGCTTCGACTCGCGAGCAGGCGTGGCTGCTTGAGGCAGCCGCCGTGGGCGGCGCGCGGATCATCGAGGTTGGTGACCCCCGCCAGTCTCAGGCGGTCGGCGCCGGCGGCCTGTGGCCAGCGATCGAACAAGCGGCGGGGGAGCGTGGGGGTCTGGTGGAGCTGTCACGGATCGTCCGCGCGCGTGACGCCGCTGACCGGCGTGACCAGGCCAAATGGCGCGCCGGCGAGCACGACGACGCCCTGGCCGGTTACGCCGCCCGCGGCCGAGTCCTGATCGTCGACACTCAGCGCCAAGCCGAAGACCAAGCATTGGAGGCCGCCCACTCAGACCGCCGGGAGGGCAAGACCGCGCTGGTGATCACCCAGACCAGCAACGAAGCCTTGGACGGTCTGAACGCCCGCGCGCAAGCCCTCCGCGTCCAGGACAGCGAGCTGGGCGACCAGCAGGTGGCGCTTGAGGGCCGGCCGTATGGCCTGCGGGCTGGTGATGAGATCGTGCTGCGCGCTGCGAGCACCCACCCCGAATTGGGGGCGGTGCGTAACGGCACCCGCGGCCGGGTGCTCGACGTCGCCGGTGATGAGCAGTCCGCGACCGTCGCGCTGGCAGACGGCCGCGAGACGAGCTGGGACCGCTCACAGTTCGACAGCGCCAGCGCCCGGCTGGCCTACGTGTCACACACGTTCCCCGCCCAGGGGCAGACCGTCGACCGCTGCCATGTGATTGCCGGTGAGCACGCTGATCAGAACGGCACGTATGTCGCGTTGACTCGCGCGAGAGAGAGCACGCGGCTGTACGCGAGCGCCGAACGGCTCGACGCCGGTGTCGAGGAGGAAGCCGCCGGCCGCGGCCGGGAGGATCGGTTGGCGGGGCTGGCGGAGCGGCTGGGTCGCGCAGAGCCCGAGGCGCCGTCGATCGCTGTCGCGTTGGCGCACGAGGCTCACGAGCAGGCGGTTCGGCGTGAACTTGACCGCGCGACAGAGCCCGTCGACGTCGCCGAGCCCCGCCGGCCAGAGCGCGACGAGCTGACCGAGCGCCGCCAAGAGCGTGACCGGTGGCGCGCGGTGGTGGACAGCTACCCGGCCGACACCGTCGGGGAGATCGCTCGGCTAGAGGCTGCGGCTGAGCAGGAGCGCCGAGGCGCGAAGGGCGACGTGGGGCGCGCCGGGCACTGGCAGGAGCAGTACGAGGACCTCGGGTTCTTGACCCGGCGTGGCCAGGAGGGTCGTCAGGCCCGCGAGCGTGCCGAGCGGTTCGCTGCGGCCGCCGCGGAGCAGGATCAGCGTGCCGATCAGCTGGAGCGTCGCGCGTGGGCGCTCTCAGACTCACCGAACGGGCCGGGGGTGTGGGAACGCGCGCATCCCGACGCTCGCCAGCGGCTGTATGAGGCCGAGACCCAGCTGGCCGCCAGCGTGAAGGGAACGATCCGGGAGCGCTCAGCGCCCGCGACGGCCATGCCTGAGGCTGAGGGGTTTGCCCGTGGCGGTGAGCAGGTGGCGTGGCTCAGAGCAGAGCGCGACCGGCTGCGCTCAGAGCTTGGCAGCTATCCCCACCAGCACGCCCGCGATGCCCAGGACGCCGACCGGCGCGCCGCGCGGGCTGACCAGGCTGCTCAGGCCGCGCGTGAGCGCGCCCAACGGGCCGAGCGTGAGCGCCAAGAGATGGGCCGTCTGGCCCGTCGTGGCAAGCGCGGCACCCACGCCCAGGAACGCCAGCACACCTTCGAAGACCAAGCCCATCAGGCCGAGCAGTACGCCGACGCTCAGCGTCAGGCCGCCCGTGAGGCGCGCGAGCGGCCCGGCGGGCCTGATGAGTGGGACCGCGCGCATCCCGGCGTGCGTGACCGGCTGACCATCTACGAGGACGCCTACGAGGTCTGTTCAGAGCAGCAGGCCCAGCGCGCGGTGCAGATCGCGGTCGGGCGCGACCCCGCCGAGCGGGTGCTCGGCCCCCGGCCCCGTCACCCGGATAACCGCAAGGTGTGGGATCGCGCCGCGGAGGCGATCAGCGCCTACCGCCTGGCCCATGACATCACCGACCAACGTCACATCCTCGGCCCCGAACCCGACCGGCGCTCACCCGGCGGCTTTGAGCAGCACGCCGATTGGGAGCAGGCCGCCAAGCTCGCCTTGCAGGCCCGCGGCCAGCTCGGCGTCGGCCAGGACCGCGGGCTGGGACCAGTCTCAGAACAAGCCCGGCGGGTCACCGAGCTCACACCCCCCAGCCACGGGCGAGACCGCGGCCGGGGCCTCGGGCGCTAGGCCACCGGTAGCGAGCCATCCGCCTGACCAGACTCCTGGTCGTGCTCACGAGCAGCACACATTCCGGCGCCGACGTGCACTGCCGCTTTGATGGCCGCGTGCTTGCTGGCCGCCAAGGTTGCGAGCGCCCGTGCGGTTGCGGCGCCGGTCGAGGCTGCAAATCGCGCGACCGCGTCCGCGGCTGGGTTCGCGGCCAAGCAGGGCTGCCACGACGTCGTCAACGAACCCGCTCGTGGCGGGCGGGTCTCGCCCTGAAGCCACCGGACGCTGCCGGAGGCGCTCGGCCCCTATCCGACGGCGGCCGCTGTATGAGTGCCATCCGGGCCGCGACATACCTACTAGTGGTTCATCCTGTTAGTTCGGTTTGTTAGTGACCGTTTCATGCTTCGAGGGTCTTGCCGGTGTATGTCCACTTGAACGGTCTGGCTGTCTGGTTGTAGGTCTCGATGTACGCAAGCATCTGCTCAGCGAGGTCCGTCTCGCTGGTGAAGATCCCGTG
>JALYTU010000533.1 GCA_030854125.1 Actinomycetota bacterium
GGCCTCCGCCCTGCTGTCGGATGCCTCAGCGCGGAATCCGCAGCTCCGGAAACTTGACAACTAGGTTCGACAACGCCCAGACGTGGCCGGGCGTCCGCTTGGAACGAAGGAGAGCTTGGCGAGGATTGCGCTTCGCAACTTCACAGGACGTCGCGGTTCTTGGGATAACAATCGGTAGTTGTGGCCGGGGGCCGGTTACTGCCGTAGGGTGTTCGACATGCGCCGTGGCATTGCTGCCGTCGCCGTCCTCGCGATCTTCGCGTCCGGGTGCGGCAAGGCGGCGACTCTGACGGCACCGTCTGCGAAGACACCCCTCTCCGTTCCCGCATCCTCGCGGCTATGTCCACCGAGCGACGCTACGCCGCGCGCCCTCCTCCTCAGCAAGACCGCAACCGACGTGCTCGTACCCGGACACCCCGCGAGCGCACTCGTCTGCCGCTACTGGGGCAGGTCGGGCCACATACCGGAACCCGAAGACGAACGTGCCCGGATCCCGGACGGTGAACACGGGCACGCTGTCTACACCATCGCGGAAGCGCGCCGCGTGGTGCGCAAGGACGTCACGAGCTACCTCGCCAGCGAGCTGGATGCCCTACGGCCAATCGGCCCGCACCCACACTGCGACGTGGTGCTCGGTGGACGTTCTGAGCTGATCGACTTTTACTATCGAGGGGGCGGCGAAGCGCGAGCCATTTTCTACGTCGAAGGCTGCGTTGCGGTTGGCAACGGCCGGACCGCACGATACGGACTTGGAATGGGGCACGGGAACGGCGAAAGTCATTGGGTCGACGAAGAATTACTCTGACTCACCCACGCCCCTCGCCACGCTCGTGCTTTTCGGGCTGAGCGGGCGTCTGAGCATCGGCCGCGCTCACTAGCCCGGATCATTCAGTAACCGTGTGACGAGGGCGTTTGGGCTGCCATTGGTGGCGCGGCGGCATGGTGAAAGGAGCAGCGAGGGCGAGCGTGCCGATCAGAGCAGCGAGATCGATCCCCGGAGGTGCGCGGCGAGGTGTTTGCGGGCAGGCTGTGCGGGGCGTCTCGCGCCGGAGGTGTCGTTGTCCTCGTGCCCGCCGGCCGGGGTGTCAGCCGGCGGGGGCTGGGAGCGCTTTGAGCTTGGCGAACGCAGCCGCGAGCTCACCGGCCCAGGGCCAGTTGCGCTGGAGGCGCAGCCGCGCGCGGCGACCGTGGAAGGCGAGCCGGGCGGCGACGTGCAGCAGGCGGTAGCGCAGTCGCTTGGGCTCTGCCTTTGAGAGCGCGCCGGTGAGCAGCAGCGCTTGGGTCCAGGCGATCAGGTCGTGCGCGATCAGCACGAGGCAGAGCCATACCTGGTTCATCTGAAAGTCGCGGAACGGGAGCTTGGCCAGGCCGGTGTCCTTGTCGTTGCGGATGTGATCCTCGACGCGGGCGCGCTGGCGCTGGCGGCGCTCCAAGACCGCGATGTCCGGATCGGACTGGTCGGTGAGGAAGACCTGGAAGCGGTGCCCGTCGTGGTCGGTGAACGACAGCTGCGCGCCGGGGTGCGCGCGCTCGCGCCGGCAGATCAGCCGCGACCCCTCAGGCCAGGAGGACAGGTCGATCAGCCCGGTGAGCTCTGAGACCTGGCCGTTGGGCCGCTCTGAGCCGTCCTGATCAAGCGCGGAAATCCAAGCGTTCTCGGGCAGATCGAGGATCGCCGCCCGTACCGGCTCGGTCAAGTCGTAGCCGACCGAGAATCCGATCCGTCCCTGCCGGCACCAGTCCAGCAGCTCGTGCGTCGCGCCGGCGGAGTCGACGCGCAAGAGGATCTCGATCTCCTCGACGTGCTCGGTCGGGATCTGCTCGAGCGCCGCCTCGGCGACAGCGATCTGGTCGGCGGCGGTGTTCGCGCCCGCGTTCCCCGGGCGCAGCATCCCGGCGAACGCCTCGTCGGTCTCGTCGCAATAGGCCATCAGCGGGTGAAAGCCGAAGCCGCCCTTGAAGTTCCCCGCGGCGCCGTCCTTCTCGGAATGCGCGCCCACAAGCGTTGCGTCCTGATCGATCGTGACGCGCTCGGGCTTGACGCCCAGCTCCCATGCGTGCGCGCGCGCCTTCGCATGCGCCGCGCGCAACCCCTCCACCAGCTCCGGATCGGACGCGATCCGCTCGATCACCCGAAACGCCGTCGAATCTGAGGCCACCGCCCCGAACAGCACCCGCTGATCGCGCAGCCCGCCGAGGTCCGAGACGCACTCCCCGCCATCGGCGAGCATCACCGCCAGATCCCGCACGACCCGTCCGGGATCGTGCCCCGAACGGCGCTCCTTGATCGGCGCGAGACCCAGCGACAGTGCCCTGGTCAACCCCGTCTTCTCCGCGATCTGCGCCAGCAGCGCGCTGCCCGCATGCGACACCAGGCCTTCTCCGTCCGCCGTCACGTCTACCTTGAAATCGCGGCCATCGCGTCGCACCTTCAAGGTAATCCTCCTGAGCTCGGGAACGAGGCTTCGACAACCCCAATTCTCCAAGCCCAGTCGGACATTCCCGCGCCCCGGACCATCCGGGGCGCGGTGGTTAACGAATGATCCGGACTAGCAGGAACCATGGCGTCCTGCGCCTGCCGGCCAGCATCGTCGCGCCGCCCGCCACAAGGACGAGCAGCAACATGTCTCCCACCGGATAGGCCAGGTTGGTTGCGACCGCCAGGCCACTCCCACCGGCGAGACGCGCGACGCCGTGGAATGCAAAGGCGGCGCACACGGCGGCCACGCCGAAGCCCGCCACCGCGCTGTCAAGCCAGCTGGGGGTGTTTAGCCTTCTGACTTCCCCGCGCATGAACAGAACGATCGCGACGTACGCGAGCGGGTAGAAGCCGACGTAGAAGGCGTCCGCGAGCGATGGCGTCGAAGGCGTGGCGCCTCCCACGGACTCGGCCGTCAACGCGATGTCTCCGAGCGACCACGAGAGCAGAGCCGCGCCCAGAACGAGCGCGACCGCGCGACCACGTCGCCAGAGGAGACCCTTGACCAGGCACAAGGCGGCGGTGACGATCTCAAAGCCGGCGACAAGCCAACCGTCCAACAGCGACGAATACTGATCGCTGCTACGG
>JALYTU010000534.1 GCA_030854125.1 Actinomycetota bacterium
GTGCTCACCTATACCGCCCCGCGCGCGGCCGCCGACGCGTTGCGCTGGCGCCAGCAGACGCTTCAGCTGGCCTGCGAGCGTGCTGCGACGCTCGGCCTGCGCGGTGCCGCCTTCCCCTGGCGGACGATCGGCGGCCAGGAATGCTCGGGCTACGCGCTCTCCTGCTGCAGCTCGGCGTCGCCCTCGAGCTCGACATCGGAGCGGGCCCAGAAGTCGTCCAGATAGGCACGCTGGTCGGCCAGCAGGCCGTCCCAGCCGCGGTGCTTGGCGGCCGCCCCGGCGGCGGAGACCTGATCCTGCAGGGCGGGTACCGTCCGCTGAGCCGACCATCCGTAGCTCAGCAGCTTGACGATCCGCAGGGGCCGTCCGGGGGCAAGATCGGCTGTGACCATGAAGCGGACGACGTCCTCGTAGGACTCGACGCTCGCCTGCAGGCCCTCCGGGCCCTCGAGCAGATGATCCATCGCCGCCGCCATCCGCAGCCCGGACTCCCGCGTGCGGGCTGGCTAACCGCCGGACCCCCCTCGTTGGCGACCAGCTCGGACTGCACGACCGGGAACTCCTCGTCGACGGGCTCGACGACGTACTCGATCGCGGCCACGGCGCGCTGAGTCAGCGAGACCATCCGGGTTGAGCGCACGCGCACCCGCCGGCCGGTGGGGGAGATCCACACGACGCGACGGGTCAGCGTCCCGGCGCGCAGGTCGAGCACACGCTCATGGGAGATCAGCGTGCCGTAGCGCAGATCGAACGGCTCGTCCTCGACGAGCAGACGGATGATCTTGCCGTTGGTGACGTTGACGACGGTCTGGCCGTCCTCGGGGTATCCATAGCCGGCCTCGGCGTAGGGAAGTGGCCGGGTCTCGAAGAACCCACCGAGATACGTGCCGGGCAGGCCGTAGGGCTCGCCCTCGTCGAGGTTGCCCCGCAGCCCGAGATGACCGTTGGCCAGCGCGAACACCGACTCGGTCTCGGCCAGCGTGTCGAGATGCAGCTCGGTCTCGCGGATCGCCCACGGCTCGACCGGGAAGGCCGGGCGCTGGATCACGTGTCGGTCAGGAGCTCATCGAGGTCTGAGACCACGACGCTGGCGCCGTGCTCGCGCAGTGCCTCGGCCTGGCCGACGCGGTCGACACCGACCACGTAGCCGAACTCGCCGTCGCGGCCGGCCTGCACCCCGGCCAGGGCGTCCTCGAACACCGCGGCGTGCGCGGGAGCGACGTCCAGCGCCCGGGCTCCGGCGAGGAACGTGTCGGGATGGGGCTTGCCCCGGAGGTGCTGTTCGTCGGCGGTCGCGCCGTCGACTCGGGCCTCGAACAGATCCTCGATCCCAGCGGCGATCAGCACGTCACGACAGTTGGCGCTCGAGGACACCACCGCGCGGCGCAGCCCGGCATCGCGGGCCGCCGTGACAAAGCGCACCGAGCCCTCGTAGGGCTGCACGCCGTCACGCTTGATCATCTCGAGCACCAGCTCGTTCTTGCGGTTGCCGATCCCGCACACCGTCTCGGCGCTCGACGGATCGGAGGGGGCGCCCTCGGCCAGCACGATGCCCCGGGACTTCAAAAAGTCGCGGACCCCGTCATAACGGGGCTTGCCGTCCACGTACTCGTCGTAATCGGCGTCGGGATCAAACGGCGTGAAGCCGTCACCGTCGCGCTGTTTGAGGTAGGCGTCGAAGGTCTGCTTCCACGCCTTGTCGTGCACCTTGGCGGTCTGGGTGAGCACGCCGTCGAGGTCGAACAGCAGTGCGGTCACGGTGTCGGGCAGGCCGAGCACGACTCACACCGTAGCGAGCCCGCCACACGGTCAGTCGTGGGAGTCGGCCTCCGGGTCGGAGAGGTAGGTCTCCGAGCCCTCCTGGCCCTCGATCAGCGCGGCCAGTCGTTCGAGCGGTTCGATGATGTCGTCGCGGTCGGCCTTGCGCTCGACCGCGAGCCGGACCGCGGCGATCTCGCGGGCCAGGAACTCGGTCTCGGCCAGCGAGCGGGCGTTGACCTCGCGGTCTCGCTCGATCTCGTACTTGTCGCGATCGGCCTGGCGGTTCTGGGCCAACAGGATCAGCGGGGCGGCGTAGGCGGCCTGGGTGGAGAAGCCGAGATTGAGCAGGATGAACGGGTAGGGATCCCAGTGGCCGATGATCCCGACGACGTTGAGGATGATCCAGAGGATCACCAACAGCGTCTGAGCGACGAGATAGCGCCCGGTGCCCAAAAAGCGCGCCAGCTGTTCGGCGAAACGGCCGAACGCGTCCGGGTCCACCGAGGGCGCGCCGGGAGTGCCGCGGGGGCTGCTGAGATCGTCGTGACGGGCCATGGTCAGCGCGCCTCGCTCAGCGTGACGCGCCAGTCGGAGGGCAGCAGGTGGTCGAGCACGTCATCGATCGTCACCGCGCCGACCAGCCGTCCCGAGTCGTCCACGACCCCGAGCGAGACGACGTCGTAGGCGGCCAGCCGAACCGCGACGTCGCGGTCGCTGGCCGCGACGTTGACCGGCTCGACGTCCTCCTCGACACAGCGCCCGAGCGGCTTTGAGGGAGCCTCGCGCAGCAGCCGCTGGATGCCGACGTTGCCCAGATAGCGACCGGTCGGGGTCTCCAGCGGCGGACGGCAGATGTAGACCGCGGCCGCGAGCGGGACAGGCAGCTCGGGATCGCGGACCCGGGCCATGGCCTCGGCGACGGTCGCGGTGGGGGCGAGGATGATCGGCTCGGGGGTCATCAGGCCGCCGGCGGTGTCGTGGTCGTAGGTGAGCAGTCGGCGCACCGGCTCGGCCTCGTCGGGATCCATCGCCTGCAGCAGCTCGGCGCGGCGGGTGTCGGAGAACTCCCCGAGCAGGTCCGCGGCGTCGTCAGCCTCCATCTCGTCAAGCACGCGGGCCAGGCGCGTCGGGTCAAGGCCCTCGACGAGCCGCACCTGCTCGTCCTCGGAGAGTTCCTCGAGCAGGTCGGCGAGCCGCTCGTCCTCGAGCTCGCCGGCCAGGATCCGCCGGCGGCTGAGCGGCAGACGCCGGATCGCGGCCGCCATCTCGGTCGGATGCAGGCCGCCCAGTTCGGCAGCCTGGCGG